>CAJWLY010000067.1 GCA_913043155.1 uncultured Nitrospinaceae bacterium
TCCTCGCTACAATGTGGACACGTCAGCGTGCTCATGTTTTCAATGATCCCAACGATAGGGACGTTACTGTCACGGGCAAAGGAGATCATCTTCCTTGCGTCGAGCAGGGCTAAGTCCTGCGGCGTGGTCACCACCACCGCTCCATCCACCTCACCAATAAAATCAATGATCGTGATCTGCTCGTTACCCGTACCTGGGGGCAGGTCAATGAGCAGATAATCCAATTCACCCCAACGGATGTTGCCCAACAACTCGATGATAAAGTCATACTTGACCGCATCGCGCCAGGCAATGTGCATGTTGGGGTCTTCGATCAGAAATCCTAAAGACGCTACCTTGAGCCCATTACGGGTTTCATAAGGATCGATTCCTTCTTCGGTAGAACGTAGGCGAACATTATCTGCCTTCAACAGCTTCGGGACGTTGGGTCCGTGCAGGTCGGCATCTGCCAGCCCCACTTTATATCCTTTTTCGGCCAAGGCGACTGCCAAGTTAGTGGTCACGGTGCTTTTTCCCACACCCCCTTTGTTACTGCCGACGATGAGCTTGAATTTAATTTCACTCATCCGCTTATTGACAAGCCAACGGTTATGCTCATTCTTGTCAGCTTTGCAATCGGTATCATTGTTAAATTCACACATCTCACATGTGTGAAGACGCCTACACTCTCCAGTCACTACCATCAGAACCTCCAGATTATGTAAAACTCGAAATGTAACGGGTTATGCCGCAAAACGACTGGCATCTAGCGAAATTCCAGAATATCAATGGATTAGATAAAGATTATGGAACTCTGTTTTCGATGTCAAGGGAAATACCGTCCGTAGATCTCTCGACCACACCCGAGATCGGGCGCTAGATACGCATCTTTGGATAACCGCCTCTCAAATAATGGGAGACGGCACACTCGCCTACGTTTTCCACCTGTCCGCCCTAGATCTAGACCGGCGGCTTTAAACCCAACAGGAAACTGGTTGTATTCCCTTCACTAAATTTTATAAGATTACTTATATAGTTGAACTTTAAAATCGAATTTCTAACCAGGCCTGCCCCATGTTCAAACCCATGCCCTTTTTACGAGTTAAGAAATCCTTGGTCCTATTGATGGCCCTTGCGCTGATATCCACGGTCATCGTCCAGCAGGCCCAGGCGTATGAGGTCAACAAGAACGCCGTCGTTCTGCTGATCGCAAAAGATTCTACCGGGAGAACTCTCGGCACCGGAACCGGATTCATCGTCAAACCCGAAGGTGTTCTAGTCACCAACTACCATGTCCTCGTCGATGCTGCCTCTGTCGAGGCTGTAATGAAAGACGGGGACCGGGTGCAAGTGGAAACTATCTTGAAAATTGATCGGATTAAAGATTTCGCTCTGTTGAAACTAACCGAAGGTGCTTATTCGACTCTCGAAATTGGCGACTCAGATCGACTCAAGGAATTCGATTACCTGAGTGCTCTGGGATTTTTATCGCAAAACGTCAATCCTAACCAGAAAAACGGCAGGAACATCGTTCTGCAGACCTACGGTTTCGTTCTGGGCATCCATCCGCAAGCCTACCCGGAATTTTCTTTCATCTATACCACGGCATCTTTCGGACCGGGATTCAGCGGAGGACCGGTTGTTAACAAGGAAAACCGCGTAGTAGGCATCGCCACCGTGGAAGGCCGTTCCATCAACCTAGCGCTGCCGATCAACTTCATCAAACCGTTTCTTAGTACGGTGGAGGGGATGTCCTTCGATCGCTTCCTGAAAGAGGAGCGGCATTCCAAGGAGGCTCATTATTATCGAGGGAACCACCTTCTTCACATCATGGGCAATCCTGAAGGCGCAGCCCGTGAGTTTAAAACCGTTCTGAAGATGGATGACTCCTTTGTGCTCGCCCATTACGACCTGGCTGCTGCCTATCAAAACCAAGGCATGACCGACCAAGCTATTGAGGAATATGAAAAGACCTTAGCACTCAATCCAACATTTCCGGAAGGGGCCTCGAATCTGGGTGGGTATTATTTTCGTATACAGAAATACGAAAAGGCTACAGAGATGTTCGAACAGGCCATTCGAGTGTATCCCAATTTCATTCAGGCCCACTCCAACCTCGGTGCAGTGCTCAACAAACTGGGACGGTCACCAGAAGCCGAAGGCCACCTCGAAAAAGCGCTCAGCCTCGACCCCAAATTTGGAATCGCCTATTTTAATTTAGGCAACACCCACATGGCGCTGAATCATCTAGACGAGGCACGGGAAGCCTACGACAAATCGGTGGAAAACGGAATCGACTTCCTGTCACTCCACTGGAACCTGTATGAAATCCATCACCGCCAGCAAAAAAACCAGGAAGCGATAAAGCAATTAAATATCATCCTCCAGATCGATCCGCTAAACTTGGTTGCCCAAAAAAAACTAAAGGAACTTGCGCGGTAGAAGACCAGCTGTCCGCTCTTACCATTCTTCCAATACCCCCGCAAGCACTGAAAATACAGCCAGCAGGCTCTCGGGGGAGCATTTGTCTAGAGTATCTGAAAGTTTGTGCCAGTAAGGGTAGTCGAAATCGATCAACACAACCGATGGAATCCCGAGCAGTGAGAATGGAACGTGATCGTCAAGCACCGAGTATTTCTTCTCTGCCTTGAACTGTAAAATATTCTGGCGCTGGGCTACACTGTAGATGCGGTCGAGCAGTTTGGGGCCGCTCTGTACCGAGTAGCTTTCCTTATAAATCTGCAGGTCCCGATCACCCACCATATCGACTATCAGTACCGCCTGCGGCCATGTTTTGGGGTCCAACAACTTAAGCTGATTGGCATGGTAATTGGAGCCGGTGAACATTTCACCGGACCCGGTCGTACCAAAATCTTCCCCATCGAAAAATATGAGCCGCACCGGTAGACGCGCGGGCTGGTCTTTTAAATACCGGGCCAGTCCCAGTAGAACTGCCGTGCCCGACCCTCCGTCGTTGGCCCCCTGTATAGGCCGGATGCTCGCTTCAGGGTTAGGTTCCTGATCGGCAAACGGACGAGTATCGTAATGTGCTCCTATAAGAACAGGGGGTCCGCCCGTCGAACCGTGGAAAACGAGTTCGATGTTGACCATGCGCACCTGTTCGCCGTTCTCCCTTCGGATGACGAACGGATGCTCCACCACCTCATCGGCAAACTCATGTCCTGCCCGCTTGAGCAGTTGTAGGGTCCGATCATATCCCAACGTACCCACATACCTCGGGCCGAAGCCCGTGAGCGTCTCGAGGTAACCCCACAAAGTGTCGCGGTATCTTTCAAATTCCGTGGGCTGGGTATGCGCCGTCTCTGAAAAACAGAACAACAAACTCGCCAGAACCCAACCAACTGGACGCAGTCGCCGAAAGACTGCATTCATATCGCCCCCCCCAGTTGGAATAGGTTACAAGATAACGTACCGTATCGCATTCTGGAGATCTTGGTCAGCGCCTTCAATCTTCACTCCTTATTCCGGCGGGCAGAAAAATAATCTTTGAGAATATCCGCATGGTCGAACACCAGCGGTTCGGGCAGGGACTGTCCCGTAAACACCCCTATGTTTCGGGCGTCTGAGGCGGCCCGGGGGACCCCACCGGCTCGTGCAACGAACACCGTCGAAATGGTGTGTTGCCGGGGATCTCGTGCGGGGTTGGAGTAGGTGTGGAACTGTTCGATGAGGTCGACGTCGAGCGAGGTTTCTTCTTTAACCTCACGCACGGCGGCTGTTTCCAAGGATTCCCCGTAGTCCACAAATCCGCCGGGAAGAGCCCATCCGTGAGGCTCGTTGTCCCTTTCAATGAGGACGACGCCCCCTCCTTCCATCTCGATAATAATGTCCACCGTAGGAACTGGATTCCGGTATGTCATTTCTACACTTCTCCAATCTTCACGAAAGGGCCAGCCCAGCCCTCTTCTGGGACCTGAGTTAGTGGAAAACAGGGGTCTCAATACCCGTTTGCCTCCCCATTTGACAACCAGACATTTTACAGGTAATTGTGTGAGGGTTGGAGGCCTAAAAGGTACAAGTCTTTTTTAAAAAGGGCTTAAGTACTCAACTAAGGGCCCGATAAGCTAAACAGTAGGAAAACCCTGAAACAAGTTGTATAGACAAAGGTCTCGGCTAAAAATAACCTATTAAAAATTAATTAATTAGGCTATCCGAATCAGGTAGACAGAGTGGAAATCTCGGGAAACGAAATTAGAGTAATTAGAATCAAGAGTAAGGACATTCAAGAAGCTCGCAAGGCTGCACACGACGCCTCGGATATCCGTGTGGACAAGGTCGAGCAGATCAAACAGGCAATCGCCGACGGCAGTTTCCATGTGGACAGCCGTGACCTAGCCGAAAAAGTCCTGAAGGAAGTCATCACCGAATCCAAATTCCTTGGTTAAAACCGGCACGCCTCCCTTTCTGTCCCCAATCAGACCAATCTAAATTATTGAAGTGACCCATGTTTACGATTTTTGAGGGGGTGTTTTTTGCAGGGGCCTTCCACGGGGAAACGTCCCTGAGAAGATGGTTCTAGGGGGGGTGAAAACGGTCAGCCTGGGTCGCTGGTGGCAACGGAGGTCGGTAACGAAGAAACAAATTGGTTGAGCTGCTCGATCAGAACATCCACTTCCATACCGTGCATCAGTGCTCCATTTTCAAGTGTATCGAACTTGACAGCAAAACAACTACCACAACTCATCTGGAGCTTGCTGAAGAACTTCACCGTCTCCGGATAGGCGCTGATGATTTCGTTGATGGTGGTTTGTTTTGTGATGAGCATGGGATCATCCAAAATCACTTGCCCTTAAATTCCCCGTATGCTAGCATTTCCAAACCCATGAAACAATCGATTTTGAAAAGGAGTGAATAGGAATGGCCCAGCGATGTGATGTTTGTGACAAAGGACCCCTCTTCGGGAACAACGTCAGTCACGCCAATAACAAGACCCGACGCAGGTGGAACCCAAATCTCAAAAAAATTCGAGGCCAGTATCAAGGTTCGATCCGCACAATGAAGGTATGCACTCGTTGCCTTAAAGCAGGGAAGGTAGCGAAAGTCATCTAACGATTCAATCCGTATTTCCCGCTTGGACACTAACCCCTGACGGACCCCCGCCTGATTCACTCGGTTGAAATGTTCCCGTCTTGTTTTGCTTGGCGCTGTATTCCTTCACGCGTTCCAAATGAATAACACCAGGGGCCTTGCGGACCTCGTGAAGAACCCGGTTCAGGTGCTCAAGGTCGCTAATCTCGATGAAAAAGTCGAAGTAGGCTCGCCGGTGCGATCCCTGCCGCAAGTTGGCCTGAGTGATGTTGATATCGCAGTCGGCCATAATCTGTGTGATCTCGGCCAACCGGCCGGGTTTATCTTCAGCAACAATGGAGACACGCACGGGATAAGAGGTCTCAATACCCTCGCCCCACTCGACGTCCACCAGCCTCTCGGACCCGCTCTCCAGTGAGTGCAGGCTGGAACAATCGATGTGATGGACGGTCACCCCCCGTCCCCGCGTGATGTATCCGGAAATAGGATCTCCAGGAACCGGATGACAGCATTTCGCAATCCGTAGAAGAATATCTTCATTAAAGCATTTCAGGCTGATGGCTTCCAAGGGTTCATGGGCTTTTTCCTTAAGCTTGACCTGCCCCGCTTCTCTCTTCCGAATCTCTCCGACCTTTTCCTTGGGCAACAGCTTCTCGATAAAGTGATGCGCTAAATATTTTCCCAGCCCAATGCTTTCCAACAGACTTTCATAGTTGCTGAACCCACTCGCACGAACCGCTTCATTCATGGCTTCGTCTTGGAGCGCCGGTGAGGGCTGAATGCCGTATTCCGCCAGTGCTTTATTGAGGAGTTCTTTACCCAAGCCGAGGCTTCTGGTTTTTTCCCGGGCTTTGATGAAATGCAGAATTCTACCGCGGGCCTTCGCGGTTTTAACGAAAGAAAGCCAGTCGCGGCTGGGTTGCTGATTCTCCGAGGTCAAGATTTCCACTTGGTCCCCATTTCTCAATTTGTACCGCAGCGGAACGATCTTGCCGTTAATCTTCGCGGCCGAACAATGGGTACCAACATCAGTGTGTACCCCATAAGCAAAATCGACCGGGGTGGCCCCCCGTTGCAGAACGAGAACTTTTCCCTTTGGGGTGAACACATAAACCTCATCGGAGAACATATCCACCCTGAAGGAGTTGAGAAACTCCCTCGGATTCTTCAGGTCTTTCTGGTTTTCAAGAAGGTGCCGCACCCAGATCAGTTGCCCGTCCACGGACTCCTTGGACGACCCGCCTTCCTTGTACTGCCAGTGAGCCGCAATGCCCTCCTCACAAATAGCATGCATCTTCTCAGATCGAATCTGCACCTCCACTCGTTCCCCGCCGGGTCCAATCACCGCAGTGTGCAATGACTGGTACAGGTTAGGCTTGGGCATGGCAATGTAGTCTTTGAACCGACCCGGAACGGGTTTCCACAGTGCATGGACCAGGCCTAGAACGGCATAACAGTCTTTGACCGACTGCGTCAGCACCCGGACCCCGACGAGATCGTACATTTCGTCGAATTCGATTTTCTGCTGTTTCATTTTTCTATAAATACTAAAAAAATGTTTGGGTCGGCCAACCACCTTCCCGGGAATCTTCGAAGCCTTCAGCTCCCTTTGCAGCGTCAGACACGCTCTTTCGACATAGAGAGTTCGTTGTTCCTGACCGCATGCCAACTTCTTCTCGATCGCATGGTATTCTTGTGGCTTCAGATGCATGAAAGCCCCGTTTTCCAGTTCCGCTTTCATCCAGCCGATACCCAACCGATTGGCAATGGGAGCGTAGATCTCAAGGGTTTCACGTGCAATGCGGCGCTGAGGACCGGGTTCGAGTGACTCGAGGGTTTTCATGTTGTGAGCGCGGTCTGCCAGTTTGATCAAAACAACCCGGATGTCTTTCGACATCGCAAGGATCATCTTCCGGTAATTTTCCGCCTGACTCTCTTCGTGACTAGAAAATTCGATCATGCTGATCTTGGTCACTCCCTCCACTAACTGGTAGATTTCTTCGCCGAACAATTCCTGAAGCTCTGCCGGCGTCGCCAGTGTATCTTCAAGGGTATCGTGCAACAGGCCGGCAGCAATAGTCGGCTCGTCCATTTTTAATCGGGTGAGGTTGAAAGCAACTTCCAAGGGGTGGGAAATGTAGGCAGCACCGGAACGGCGGTTCTGGCCGTGGTGGGCTTTGGCGGAATAAAGATAAGCATCTCTGATGATGTCGAGGTTCGCCTCGGGATGGTACCTCAGGACCTCCTGAGTTATGTCTTCCACCTTCAACATAAAAGAGCCCGATTTTACATATTCCGCATTTTCTCCGATTGGAAACCAGGAAACAAGTTTCGACGTTACCAATCTGTTTTCACTCGTGTTACCCAGATAGTCTCAGCATATATCCACGACCGATCCCTGTCAAATTTACTTCCATTGGCTCTGCGTTTCTTTGTACGATACACGGGCCGGACCCGACAGAGCCGGCGAACTGAAAGAGTTGTGGCCTGCCAAGGTGCTGGCCGAGCGTAAAGCGCAACCTTTGTAACCGACTCGAACCGAACCCGGTGAATAAAACACTAAAAAAACGTTCCCTCGATGACCCGCTCCAGTTTATCAAGGGAGTCGGGCCCAAAAGAGCCTTCCTCTTGAAAAAAATGGGACTCGAGACGGTTGAGGATGGGCTCTATTTCCTGCCGTTCCGTTACGATGACCGGAGCCGGGTAAAAAAAATTGCTGAACTGGTTCCCGGGGAGCAGGCCTCATTCACCGGGAAAATCATCGATGTAAGATCCATCCGTATCGGAAGGCGTAGAAAAATTTTCGAGGTCGTAATTCAGGATGATAC
>CAJWLY010000068.1 GCA_913043155.1 uncultured Nitrospinaceae bacterium
GGTGGTTTAGCGCCCCTGGCTTTTTTGATTTTTAGAGGTAAAAATGGTCCGGTCGGTAAAGTTCACTGAGAAGATTCCAGTAAGCCATCACCTAATTGAAGTTCGCGACCGCATGGTCATGGTCGGAATAGTTGTGGCTCTTTTCTTCGGTGTTTGCTTTTACTTCATCGACTTCCTGTTACTGTGGTTGCAAGATCCCCTGCCACTGAGATATCAAGAAAAGCTCATCTATATTGCCCCGACGGAAGTGTTCTTCACTCACATGAAGGTTGCCTTCATGGGTTCCCTTTTCATATCCATGCCCGTCATCCTGTACCACATCTGGTTTTTTATCGCGCCCGGACTCAAGGTCAAGGAGAAGAAAATTACCTCCATGTTCGTGACTGCGGGGACATTTTTCTTTCTATTTGGGGGGGTTTTTTGCTATTTCCTCGTCCTACCTCTAGGGCTCAAGTTTCTGCTCGGGTACGGGTCCACTTGGTGGACGATGCAGGTGACGATCCAACTTTACTTTAACTTTGTTGTGAAGTTGATAATCGCCTTCGGGTTTGCCTTCCAGACGCCATTGCTGATGGTCCTGCTCACCAAGTTCGGGGTCACCAATACCCTCCAGATGAAGATTTATCGGAAATGGGCGTTTCTAGGTTGTTTCGTCCTAGCTTCGGTGCTTACGCCGCCTGATATTATCACCCAGGTTCTGCTCGGATTTCCTTTGTACGGACTCTACGAATTCGGAGTGATCGTTTCCGCGATGTTTGAAGATCCTAAACAACGCGCAGCGATCCTTCGCCAATGGGAAGCGGAAAAAGCTGCCCGCAAAGCTGCGAAAAAGGGCAAGGTCACACCGGCATCGAAAAAAAAGGTAACCGTTAAAAAAATCGTAAAAGAGGAGTAACGCACGATTTTTCACGTGGCGTCTAAACTTTAAATCTGTGTCCTGCAGAGCCTGTCAAACACCACCGGTAGAATCCCCTCACAGCAAAAACCCAAGTACAGTGATCAAACTTGGATAAACCTCTACAAGCAGAATTCCTGCCAGTACGCAACTCACATGAAACAGAAGCGGTGCATATAAAGTTCCCGTAAGCCTGAACAGTCCACCCGCAATGAGGCCCAGTCCAAAAGTTGCCAGACTCAGTTTAAAATCGACCAAAGTGTAGATCAATCCAGCCCCATAAATCGCAATGACGGGATTGTATTTCCTGAGCAGGGACTGTACAACAATTCCTGTAAAAAAAATCTGCTCGATAAGGGGCACCAACAAAATAACGGATAATAGCGCCGGCACTGAAACGAAACATGAAGAAATCATGTTTCCTGTCTCTCTGCTCAGAAGTTCGTGTTTTGCCAAGCCAAAAAAATCAAGTCCCATATCCAGAACAGGAAGGATCAGCAGTACCGGCAAACAGCAGACCGCTCCGACGGCCAAATGTTGTTTCAGGTGAATAGTGGAAAATCCCAACTCGGTAAAGTTCGCCTTCTGCGCCGCTAGCAGTAACGCGATGACCACCACGAAAAATACTGTGTCAGCGTTTTCGGAGAGCCAAGGATTACTGCGGAAGAATATTCGAGTCAATGGGAAGATGACCAGAAAATACGCTGCGAGGACTAGAGCTGTAATTTTGAATTCCCAGGTGCCCGTAGATTCTACTTTTTTAATTCGCAAGTTGAGGATCCCCTTGTTATGAATGAAGGGCTGTCAAACTTATCCAAGGTAAGCCGTGGAAAAGGATTGAGCCGAACCGGAGATTTAGACCGGAATTTATTTTAGTTTGGATGTCGCTGACGTGCTGATCATCCATAGGTAAAGCGGGCGATAATGTTCCTGAGCTGCTGACGCTAGCCATTCTCTCTAGGGAGATCAGGTTCTTCAAGGTCTCATCTAACACAGATCTTTTCCCTGCATAAGTGGGGGCGCGCTTTCGGATTTAAGCCTGTAGTATTGTAGAAAGTTTTCGAAGCTATTTCAATTTCCGGCTAACGAACGGGGATATCCTCCAGAGTTGACAAGACGTAGGTATTTATTTACTATCCAAGAAGTGCTTGCGCGTTAGGCACTAGGCTGGGAGGGAATACTCCGGCCGGGGTTTAAACCCATGATTTGACCTCTCGACCCCAAGTTTCCTTCGGTTGTCTGTCTCTCGGCGAGTTTGAGATGACCCACCTCGATCAACTTATTTTTTAGCTGAAATTATGAAAAAAATCGCCGTTGCTTCTGATCACGCCGGGTATGACCTGAAGGAAAGTATTGTCACACTATTGGTTCATTTAGGGTACAAGGTGGACGACCTTGGGCCTGAAAATTCGGATTCGGTAGACTATCCCGACTACGGGATCAGCTTGGCTCGGGCTGTTGCCGAAGAAAAAGTTTCTCGCGGAATCGTAATTTGCGGCACTGGGATTGGTATGTCCATCGTGGTCAACCGCTTTCCCGGTATTCGCGGAACGTTGTGTTGCGATGTGTACACGGCTAAGCTTTGCCGGGAACATAACGATTCCAACATCCTCATCATGGGCGGCCATGTGGTAGGGAAGGGGCTGGCGCACGAGATTGTCCAGACTTGGCTTAACACTCCATTTGAAGGCGGACGCCACCAAAAACGCCTTGATAAAATCATCCAATTCGACGCTTCCAATAAACTTTAAGGAGATATGCATTGTCACTAGAAGAATTTGACCCGGAAATCGCGTCTGCCATCAAGAGGGAACTCGACCGGGAAACATACACATTTGAAATGATCGCCTCGGAAAATTTTGTCAGCCCCCAGGTGATGGCAGCTCAAGGATCGGTCATGACCAACAAATATGCTGAAGGATATCCCGGAAAGCGCTATTACGGAGGATGCGAGCATGTAGATATCGCTGAATCTCTGGCCATCGAGCGAGCCAAAAAACTATTCGATGCCGAGCATGCCAACGTTCAGCCCCATTCAGGTTCTCAGGCAAATATGGCGGTTTATCACACCGTACTCCAGCCTGGCGATACGATCTTGGGAATGAACCTTTCCCACGGCGGGCACCTAACGCACGGCAGTCCCGTCAATTTTTCTGGATACACCTACAACGTGGTGCCTTATGGGGTACACCGTGATACCGAACTCATCGACTACGAAGAAGTTGCCCGGCTTGCTCAGGAGCATAGGCCTAAAATGATCGTCGTCGGAGCTAGCGCCTATCCCCGCGTGATCGATGCAGTGAAGTTTCGCAAAATCGGTGATGAAGTCGGTGCAAAAATTATGACCGATATCGCACATCCTGCTGGGCTCGTGGCAACAGGGTTGTATCCGTCTCCCGTGCCATATTCGGACTTTGTCACCACCACCACACACAAGACCCTGCGCGGACCACGTGGCGGAATGATTCTCTGTAAGGAGAAATACGCTAAAGAAGTGAACAAACGAATCTTTCCCGGTATTCAGGGTGGACCACTCATGCACGTGATCGCTGCTAAGGCAGTAGCGTTCAAGGAGGCATTAAGCGATGATTTCGTGACCTATCAAAGGCAGGTGATCGCCAATGCCAGACACCTCGCCGACCGGTTGGCGGGAGCCGGATTTAAAATTGTCAGTGGAGGAACCGATACACACCTCTTACTGATGGACCTCCGTGACAAGGACATCACCGGAAAAGAAGCGGAGGAAGCTCTCGATTTCGCAGGCATCACTGTTAATAAAAATACAGTTCCTTTCGAAACTCGTAGCCCATTCGTCACCTCTGGAATACGTATAGGAACCCCGGCACTGACCACACGGGGGATGAAGGAACATGAAATGGAATGGATTGGCGACATGATCGTCGAAACCCTTAACCATCTTAATGAACCGGAATTTCACGAAAAAACCCGCAAAAGAGTTCGTGACCTCTCCGAACAATTTCCACTGTATGCTGAACTCACGAGCAAGTGCTGAGCCTCGATGAAATGTCCTTCCTGCTCTAATCTGGAGAATAAAGTTATCGATTCCCGCCTGAATAAGGAGGGAGATAGTACGCGCCGTCGCCGCGAATGTCTCAGTTGCGGCGAGCGGTTCACGACCTACGAACGAATCGAGAAGACCCTCCCTTTCCTGATCAAACAGGATGGGCGCCGCGAAGAGTTTGACCGCGAAAAAGTCCTTGCCGGGATCAAGAAAGCCTGCCAGAAGCGTCCGATCAGTATCCAAGAAATGGAAGCCTTGGTCGACCGGGTTGAGCAATACTGCCAAGAGCGGGGCGAGAAGGAAATGTCCGCTGTGGTCGTCGGAGAGAAAGTGGTTCAGGAACTCTACCAACTAGATGACGTGGCTTATGTCCGCTTCGCCTCCGTTTATCGCTCTTTCAAGGACGTAAACGAGTTCATGGTCGAGCTCAAGGACATCCTCAAGCATAAAGAAGATGGTATGAAATAGGTTCCTGTCCCTCCCTCGTTAGCCTTTGGTTCCCCCCCCCCAGAAAATTAAAATATTGTTCCACTCCTGTAGCACCATTCTCTCGGGCCCAATCTGTCCGTTGCTTCCATGAATACAAAATGTTACGATGTTTTAAACTTAGATAATTCGTCCGTTTTGGGACGCACGCTAGGCTTCTACGGTCCGTTATGGAAAATATTGCCTTTAATATTGCTTTGTTGAGTTACCTTGTGGCGGCTCTGGGGTATTCGCTGTATCTAGTTTACCGCAAACCGAGCGTAAATCTTATATCTGCCACCACACTCGGTGCTGGATTGCTGGCGAACAGCGTTTCCATTGGATTGCGCTCCGTGGAAACTGGACACGGTCCTTACACAACCGGATTCGAGATAGCATCGTTTTTTGCATGGTTGATCGTAGTGGCCTTCTTTCTGACCGAGTGGAAATACAAGATCAAGGATCTGGGAGCCTTTGTAGTTCCTGTAGTGTTCCTGATTTTATTTTATTCAGCTTTTCAATCACGGGAATTGGCTCTAATCGACGACTCGGGTGCCATGTTTTGGTTGACATTACACCGGACGCTGTCAATTTTAGGATACGCGGCGTTTGCCATTGCTTTTGCCGCCGCGATTATGTACCTCATTCAGGAAAATCAGGTCAAATCAAAGAAGCTTGGGATCATGTACTTTCGCATGCCGTCGCTTGAGGTACTGGACGACCTCAACTACAAGGTCATCACGACAGGATTTCCCGTGTTCACTTTGGGGTTCATGACCGGGGTCATTTGGAACATGAAAATGGATGAAACCCTCTTTTCCTGGGATCTGCTTCGCACTTGGCCGCTCATTGTGGTGTGGCTGATTTATTGCGTTGTTTTTTTTGGACGCATTCTAATGGGGTGGCGCGGTAAAAGGACAGCCCAAGGAGCAATTCTTGGCTTCGTTTCCATAATATTCACCTATTTCCTGCACGTGGTATAACCATGGCCCACCCGAATCTCATACTCGTAGGGGTGAATCACAAGACAACCCCCGTGGAAATCCGAGAACGTCTGGCCTTCACCAAGGGAAAAATTGAGGACTCCATCGAACGCCTCGTCAGTTTCCCAGAAATTATCGAGCACACCATCCTTTCCACCTGTAACCGGGTTGAAATCTATGCCCGGGCCAAGAACCCAGACTCCGGTATCGAATGTATCAAAAAGTTTATCTGCGATTTTCACGGCTTATCGGTCTCGGAACTGGAACAGCATTTTTACAGCTTCCGCGATGAAGAAGCCGTCGAGCACCTGTTCCGCGTCTCCTCCAGTCTCGATTCCATGGTGCTGGGCGAAGCACAAATACTGGGGCAAGTAAAAGATGCATACAGCCTGGCGCGTACTTTGCGTTCAACTGGGCTGGTCCTCAACCAGCTTTTTGAAAAAGCGTTTAAAGTAGCCAAGAAAGTGCGTGAGGAAACAGGAATCGCTGAGCGCAGTGTGTCGATCAGTTCCGCCGCGGTTGAACTGGCTCAGAAAATTTTCAATGACGTAGAAAACCATACCGTTATGCTGGTAGGAACGGGCGAGATGGCTGAACTTGCTGCCAAGCACCTCATCTCTTACGGGATTAAAACTATCTACGTGGCCAGCAGAACTTACGAACGCGCCGCCAAGCTGGCGCGCACCCTGAACGGATCTGCTCTCGATTTCGAAGCGTTCAAGAACGAATTATACCGAGCAGACATCATCATAACCTCCACCGCCTCCCCAAAATTTATAATCAAAAAGGAAATGGTCGAGTGCGCCATCCATGAGCGAAAAAATAAACCTATGTTCCTGATTGATATTGCCGTACCCAGAGACATTGAACCGGAAGTCAATGACCTGGAAAATGTCTATCTCTACGATATCGATGACCTGCAGGTTGTGGTTGAGGCCAATATGATGGAGAGGGAGAAGGAAGCGACAAATGCCATGACCCTCATCCGGCAGGAGGTCACCAAGTTCAACAACTGGGTCGGTGGGCTGGACGCCGTGCCCACTATCGTGGAACTCCGTAATCGCGTTGAAGCCGTGCGCAAAGAGGAACTCGATAAGACACTCAAGAAAATGTCACACCTTTCGGACGCGGATAGAGCCGCCCTTCATCAAATGACCATCTCTATGACTAAAAAAATCCTGCACAAACCCACCACTAAGCTCAAGCAAAAAACCCAGTCTCAGGAAGGCCATGTTTATCTTAAGGCCATCCGCCACCTTTTTCACTTAGACGACTGAATGCAATCCCGAATAATCGTTATAGGAAGCCGAGGCAGTCAGCTCGCTCTGTGGCAGGCTAATTGGGTTAAATCCCAAATCGAAAACCGATACGACAACGTGAAGGTCGATATCCAGATTATCAGAACTAGTGGCGACAAGATTCAGGACGTGCCACTCGCGAAAGTCGGAGGGAAGGGCCTGTTCGTTAAGGAAATCGAGGAAGCCTTGATGGCTAAGGAAATTGATATCGCCGTCCACAGCATGAAAGACGTGCCGATGAAACTTCCGCGGGAACTGCAGATAGCCGTCATAACCGAGAGAGAAAATCCCCTCGACGCCCTGATCTCGCGTGAAGGAAACAAACTAAACGATCTTCCCCATGGTGCAACAATCGGCACCAGTAGTCTGCGCCGCTCCTCGCAATTGTTGAACCACCGGCCCGACTTGAGAATTGAAACCTTACGCGGAAACCTTGATACCCGGATGAGGAAGCTTGACGAGGGTCAGTTCGACGCGATTCTCTTGGCCGCCGCCGGGCTGAACAGGCTGGGATGGGAAAACCGAATCACCGAACGGATTCCCCCTGAAATCCTGCTTCCGGCAATGGGGCAGGGCGCACTGGGCATCGAGACCAGAAAGCACGACCCCGGTATCCTGCAGTTCATCTGTGATATGGATCATGAAGAAACTCACTCCGCCGTCGATGCAGAACGTGCCTTCGTCGACACATTGGACGGCGGATGCCAAGTACCCATTGGCACTTATGCTACTGTAACCGATGGAAAAATTAACGTGCGCGGACTTGTGGCCAGTCTCGATGGAAAAACCATTTACAAATCGGAAAAATCCGGTTTGGCTCATGACGCGGTCAGACTTGGTCGCGCACTTGGCAAAGACCTTCTTCAGATGGGCGCCGCCATAATCCTTAGTGAAATTCACGGATAGCCCTAGAAGCTACATTTATTTTTTATGTTTAAATGATTGAATTATTTGTTTTTTTAATTTTCCATACGAGATGCGGTTATATTTTCCAAAGATCCCTACGATGACGATTCCTGGGCTATAATTTTTGAAGAGAAAAGTCCGACCATAAGGAGTTTCTTTTACTGATGGATCAGAACCCAACAACTGAACAAATCGACCACCTGATCGAATCTGCCCTTCAGGAAGATCTGGGGACGGGTGACATCACTACACGGAGTACGGTTGGCGAAA
>CAJWLY010000069.1 GCA_913043155.1 uncultured Nitrospinaceae bacterium
GGTGCTTGGAATTATGCCCATACCGGGTGACGAGTCCGTAACCGTGATCTATTTCAATTATTTTGCCATACCCGCCTTGGCGACCTTCTACTGCGACCACACCATCGGCGGTGGATCTAATCGCCGCCCCAGTGCGGGAGGCAATGTCCAAACCCTTATGCTTTTCCCGAAGACCGGTGAAGGGAGATTTACGAAAACCGAATCCAGAAGAAACCCACCCTCGCGCCGGCCAGATTGATGGAGTCGAGATCAAGAGGGACTTCTGGTTTTTGAAAAAATTGTCTAACTCCTGAAAACTGATCGCCTGGACTTTTGCCTGCGTCGTCAGGTGAGCCAAATTATTGGAAAACTTATCGGCCAGGGTGCGTGCCTCATACTCAAGAGACGTGGTCAAACTATGGGAAGACAACCCGTAAGGTCCGCCGACTCCAAAATTTTTAGCAACCGACCGGGGAGAATCTTCCAGCGCGGTAATAGCACGCAGTTTCCTTTCGAACCGCCCCAACCGGGACATTTCAGTTTCAAAATTCTTAACCTGCTGGGCAAACTTCTCAACCCGAATTTTCTGAATTTTGGATTCGCGGCGCAGTTCGGTCAACTCTGCTTCCTCGCTAACCAATTGGGAGTAGCGCTGGGTCAGATATGCCGAAGAACCGGCAAAACCAATGGCTAAGACAAGAACGAGATAAAGACTCGCACGAAACCAACGTTTGGAAACTTGAATTCTTTTTGGAGATCCTGTCGCTCCAGGGAAAACAACTAAGGTAAAAACATCTTTATCCACTCGAATTCCTCGTCTAGAATCTAGTGATACTTGGTCGCAGCCTACAACCTCGCCGATCCTAATCTATAGCCCCGCGCTCTGTCAACCCAAAACAATTCTCTAAACATCCATTTTCTATACTGTTTCCCAATTGCGCCGTTACCCCCCTAGTTTCAATTCGTTGGCACAACGAGTTGGAACCAAGACAAACTTCTAAATGATCTACCACTCAAAGAGGAATCTTTAAAATGCCCGTTTCCCTCAGTAAAACCTTGAGATTTCACGTTCTAAAATAATAATCATTGAAGCCGATTTAAACGATCCTTTGCCTGAAGGTGCCGGGAGTTGATGGTCAAAACGCGATTATAAAATTTTTTAGCTTTTTGGGTGTCGCCCTTTTCTTCATATAAAAGTCCCAAGCTGAAATAAACGGGAACGAGTCCGGATTTGTGTCCTATTTTTTTATATACGCTTTCCATTTCTTCAAACCTGTCGATAGCCTCATCTAATTGACCTTGCGCATACAGCTGAAAACTCTTTTGTCTAAGGCTCCTGGCAACCGCTTTGCCGTAGGCGTTTGCCACTTCCGAGGCTCCCTGTCCCAAGTAATACTCGAAGTCCGCAAGGATCAGGCCCGGGTCCCCCATTTCCCGGTAAATTATTTTCAGGTTTCGGAAAAACATGGGTTCTGACGGATTCAATTGAATGGCCTCACGGACTTTTTCAGCAGCTTGGACGTATGATTTTTGACGGGTCAATACCGCGCCCCAGTTGTTGAGCGCTAGAGCATTTCGAGAATCAGACGCGACCGCCTGCTCAAAATACTCTTCGGCCTTATCCATATCTTCGTTTAAATAAAAAATATAACCAAATCCATACAAAGCCTCGGTAGAATCAGGATTCTCCGCTAAAAAATCGGCAATCAACTGTTTGGCTCCCTCCAGTTTGCCCAGATTCCAATATGCCCGGATCAACCCTCGAAAAACATATCCATCTACCGCACCCTCGGCTATAAGGGAGCTAAACTGGTCGGCCGCCTCCTGGTTGCGGGACTGGGAAAGCAGCAATTCCCCTTTTTGAACCCGGGACAGGGAAGACAAGTCCAAATGATTTGATGGCTGGGCCTGAAGAAGGAACGGCCCCAGAACAAAAAAAGCCAGAATCAGCCCCAGTATTTGTCTAAAGAAAATTGGCGGATGGGGAAACGCTGACTTTGGCATGAATTAGGGTGCCTCCAAAAAAAGATGTCTTTTCTGTGAGAAACCTCGGATCAAGGAAAAAGATAAAACACCTCGCCCCCTTTTCAACGAGGTAATCCAGATTTTTCAAAAACGAGCATGGCTCAAAAGTTAGTTTTTTAGAGATTTCTATTCATTTATAAGGAAGGAGAAACCAAAGATCCCCCTAAAGACCGAAGAATAAACCACAGCTAAATGGATATATCTTCGCCCTCGCCGGGTGATCCTTTTTCATCGGCTGACAGGTTGTAGAACCGAGTGTACTGGTTTTCGAAACGAAGCCTCACGTTACCGATGGGACCATTTCGTTGTTTGCGGACAAGAATTTCAGCAATTCCTGCATCAGCAGTTTCAGGGTCGTATACTTCATCACGGTAGATGAAAGCGACGACGTCGGCATCCTGTTCAATAGAGCCGGACTCGCGCAGATCGGAAAGCAGGGGACGTTTGTCGGTACGACTTTCGACTGCACGGCTGAGCTGTGAC
Organism: uncultured Nitrospinaceae bacterium; assembly: GCA_913043155.1. Classification (GTDB taxonomy): domain Bacteria; phylum Nitrospinota; class Nitrospinia; order Nitrospinales; family VA-1; genus CAJWLY01. The sequence continues at coordinate 2,488 of CAJWLY010000069.1, forward strand.
AGAGCGATGATGGGCACACCGATTTCCTTAGCTAGTGCTTTGAGTCCACGGGAAATTTCTGAAACTTCCAACTGGCGGCTTTCCACTCTCCCTCGGGTCTGCATCAATTGCAGGTAATCAACAATGATGAGCCCGAGTGAATGCTCGGCGGCAAGCCGTCTTGCGCGTGCCCGCACATCTAGTGAGGACAGTGCTGCAGTATCGTCGATGAACAACTGAGCATCAGAAAGCCTGCCAGCCGCTCCGGAAAGCCTAGGCCAGTCACTTCGGGCGAGGTACCCGGTGCGCAGTTTGCTGGCGTTCACCCGTGCTTCGGCGCATAGCATGCGGATGCCCAACTGCTCCTTGGACATCTCGAGACTAAACATCGCGGTGGGAATCTTTGCATGAAGGGCCGCGTAGCGGGCGATGTCGAGGGCAAGACTCGTCTTGCCCATGCTGGGGCGGCCCGCGATAATAATGAGGTCAGAAGGCTGCAAACCGGAAGTCAAGTGATCCAAGTCGATAAATCCGGTTGGAACTCCCGTCACCATCCCGGGCCGTCCCACGAGTTTTTCTATCGAACGGAAGTTTTCTGTAACAACTTCCTTAAGCGTAAAAAAATTACGGCGAGTCCGCTTTTGGGAAATCTCGAAAATCGACTTCTCTGCGTGGTCGAGGATTTCTTCAGCAGTATCGGATTCGCTATAGCTGTTGGTGACAATTTCCGTCGCGGTATGAATCAGGTCCCGAAGAATCTTTTTCTCCCGGATGATTTTGGCGTGATGGACGACGGCGGTGGCGGTGGGAACAAAATCTTCCAGGTGGCTCAGATAATCAACACCTCCGGAAAAATCAAGCTCGTTGGTCTGCTGCAAGCGGTCGGCTAGACCCAAGACGTCGATAGGTTCGTTAACCTCGAACCGCCCGCGCATGGCTCCAAAGATTTTTTGATGAGCAGCCTTGTAAAAGTCACCATCACTTAAGACCTCCAAGGCCTTTGATATCGCATCCTCAGCCTTAAAGCAGGCCCCGAGAACACTCTGCTCTGCCTCCAGGTTGTAGGGAGGGAGCTTGTCCAGTGAGATTTGGCTGACGGCTGAAGGCATATCCTAGGCCGTTTCAGGTGAAAAGGAATTCTTATGACGCGGTATCTTCTTTTGGCGGTTCTTTAGCGTCCGGCGCCACCGTCTCCTCCTGCATCACGATGACTTTAACCTTGGCAATCACGTCGGGATGCAATTTAACGGACACTTCAAAATCACCTGGCGACTTAATGGGTTCGCCGAGTTGGATTTTCCGCCGATCTAGCTCGACTCCCTGTGCCCTAAGATTTTCTGAGATTTCCTGAGTCGTGACAGAACCAAAAAGTTTCCCCTGATCACCCACTTTTTTCTTGAGGGTACAGGTGACTTTTCCGATTTCCTGAGCCAAGGCATCGGCAGCAGCTTTGACCCTTTTCAACCGGCAGTTAACGATACTTTTCTGATGCTTGAACTGTTTCAGGTTCTTGGGCGTAGCCAAGAGGGCCTTACCGTTGGGAATTAGAAAATTTATTCCGTATCCATCTTTGACTTCTACCTCGTCGCCACAAAACCCGAGGCCCGTGATATCTTCTTTCAATAGTAACTTCATGATCGTATTTTACTCCTTCCTCAATCCAGCTGAAACAACAAAAAAAACTTCATCCAGAAATTTCCTCCGGTTCAACCCGAATTTTTCGTAAATCGATCCAAGTATCGAAAATTCCTAGCCCGACCGCTGCTCCTATCAGCAAGGGTTGTAACACAATGACGAAAAAAATCAGGACCCAGAAAAAAACAGGGACATTTCTCGAGTCTAAAAAATGAATAAGAATCGCAAGCCCCTGTAAAAAATAAACCACCAGAACCAGAAAAAACAGATTCAACCCCAGCGCACCGAGGATACCTTCTGCAAAAAATAACAGCCCTCCTGAACCGATGAACACCCAGATCGCCTGCTCAGGAGCAACCCACCCGGAGAACCGAGCCGGATGAAACAGGCCCGGACCATAAATGCGCCTCCAAAGGAGCCGAACCATATAGTAGTTGACTACGGCGGTCATCAGGATCCCGATAGTGATGAAGGACGGATAAGACCGTGCCATCGCGCCAGATGCCTCATTGGCGAACTCCCGCATGGCCTTCAACTCTTCAGGCTTGTCTCCCACCGCCTGGAGAGCTTCCATAGATAACTGAAAATGTCCTTCGATCTGTTCCTGGAAAAACTCGGTCAGCGTCGATTCCCGATCAGTAAAAATAAAAAGCAACAAGATAATCGAAAGCGCTGCAGACACCAACGCACTAAACAGGATACATCTATCAAATGACAGCTTGAATTGGATTGTCTCGCTCAGAACGGCGGCGAGAACTGCATATTCGGCAAAAAACAGGACGGCCTGTTTATGGCCCACCAGGGAGAACAGCACCCCGAAGACCAAACCTAACAGAACCATCCCCACCCCACGGCCCCACCGAAGGTAAACAAAGATCAAGGGAACCGGAGCCAGAACCCCCACCACCACCCACAAAGGAGGAACGAACATGGCCAAAAGCAAAAAGACTAGAATGACCACCACCGGGAACAAAGCCTTCTCGGGGTGAAACCGGTCAACCATAAGTCAGTGTTCGGCAGTAAAAGGTAACAGAGCGATGTTTCTCGCCCTCTTGATCGCAGTGGTCAATTGCCGCTGATGCTTTGCACAGTTTCCTGAAATCCGGGATGGAACGATTTTCCCCCTTTCGGAAATGAGGGGCTTGAGAAGCTTGATATCGTAAAAGTCGATAAACTTCACTTTCTCTGCACAAAACCGGCAGATTTTATTCGCCAAAAGAGATTTTTTTCTAGTGTTGGTACGTTTAGTTTTGGTATGAGCCATTTTTCTCTATTTATTGAAGGGTTTATCGATTAAAAGGGTACATCGTCTTCGCTGGATGTAGGAGCTGAATCCACGGGCACATCACCGCCTTTCACATCGCCGCGTCCACCGAGAAACTGTACGGTATTAGCAACTACCTCCAGTTTATTGCGCTTTTGTCCGTCGCTTTCCCAAGAGGAGAATCGCAGGTATCCTTCGACAAAGACGGGCCGCCCCTTGCTTAGGTATTCCGCGCAGTTTTCCCCCTGCTTGCCCCAGACGGTGATATCTACGAAGCAAACATCGTCTTTCCACTCGTCGCCCTGCTTGTACTTGCGGTTAACCGCAAGTCCAAATCCGGTTACGGCGGCACCGTTGGCCGTGTACCTTAATTCGGGATCCCGAGTCAGGTTCCCCATCAAAAGAACTTTGTTAAAATTAGCCATGGCAGATCAGGCTCCATTGGATAAATTTAATCATTGTCTGATGCTTTTGTTGCATTCTCCTTTTTGACGGGAGAAGTTTCTCTTCCTGTAGAATCGGATTTTTCCCCCTTATACTCACGACTCACTGCCCGTTCCAACTCCTTGTCGCCCAGTCTGACAACCAGGTACCTGATTATCTGCTCAAACAATTTATATTCCGTTTCCAGACTGGAAACATTCTGGTTGCCACAAGTATGGTAGATATTGAGGTAGTACCCAAACCGGTTTTTCTTAACACGGTAGGCTAGGCGTTTCTTGCCCCATTTTTCGACCTTAAGGCAGGATCCGTCATTTTTTTTCAGGAATTCGCTTACTTTTTCGAGAGCTTGGTCGACCTGAGTTTCATCTAGGTCTGGCTTGAGAATCAGGATACTCTGGTAGGATCGCAATGCATTCCTCCTCATGGGTTAACAACCCTGACCTCAAAGAGCCAGAGCGAGGGGGTTAATATTCTAATTAAGGCCCGGCAGTCTGTCACAACCGGAAAATAAAATCAAGGGGATTCGAGAGCTTCCGCTCTCGAAAACAGGTTTTAAACATTCTGAAAACCAAGGGAGTGATGGCGAGCACCTTTCGATACCTCCGAGGTAAAACCTCACGGCTTATGGGCTGGGCTTTGCTGTTATGGATATTTTCCGGTTGCGGACTAGAGCTACCTTCGAAACCACCAGACTTGCTTCACAAATTCAATGTTCTGGAAGTGGGGCGTGGTCCTGCCCACTTGCTCACCGCCGATTTCAACATGGACGGGAACGCCGACCTGGTTTCGGCCAACGCAAAAAATAGTACACTTTCGGTTATGCTGGGCAAAGGCGACGGCACCTTCCAAAAGACCCTAACCTTCTCGGTCGCCACCGAACCCACCACTGTCGTGACAAATGACATTAACCGCGATGGAATTCCTGACCTAATTGCCAACTCGCGGGGAACCGACCAGCTGACGGTTCTCTTGGGAAATGGCAACGGATCGTTCAGCAAGCTTCCCAGCGTACAAACCGGACGCGTTCCACTGGCTGTCATTCCCGCTGACTTCAATGCAGACGGTAAACTCGACCTCGCGGTCACCCTCACATTCGACAAAGTAGAGATTTTTCTGGGAACGGGGGACGGGTTTTTCAGGCGGGGCGAAACGTATCTCACTGGCTCCCGCTCACTGTCGGGAGTTGCCGAAGATTTTGACAGAGACGGAAAAATCGATCTCGCTCTTGCCACAAGCAGTTCCAACGCGAGCTCTATCCGCTTCTACCGGGGACACGGTGACGGCACGTTTGCCAAATCCGTGCAAATTGCGCACGGACTGGTTCCGCTCGCCCTCATCAAGAAAGATATGAACAACGATAGCAGGCCGGACCTAGTGTTCGCCGCCGGGCAAGGAGACAATCTCTATATGCTTCTATCGCGGGAGAACGGAACGTTTGAAAAAGAAATCGCCTTCTCGGGAGGGGGTGGGCCCATCGCTTTGGTGGCGGACCATTTCAACACGGACAGCTTGGTCGACGTCGCTGTGGCCAACTCAAGAAGCAGTAATTTTTCCCTGGTCCTAAGGAGAGCGGACGGATCGTTCCATTACCCCACTCGTGATTATGTCATCGACGGGGGCACACCGCTCGCCATCACCAGCGGCGACTATAACACCGACGGTATGATGGATATCGCCGTGGCCAGCAACGCCAAAAACACCGTCGAAATTTATCTTCAACGCCGAGTGTTTCAATGAGAACGTGGAACAAAAACGAACAGGCTGCTAAAAGGGGAGTAGACTTGTCATTTTTAACTCCAGCCCAAGATCCCGACATGAGGTATCGAGTAGTGCCGAACTATCCCTCTAGTTAAAACCTATCCGACCATATTTAAAAATAGGAGGCTTTGCGTTCTTCGATGAAAAGAGTTTTTCCGCCCCCCTCTTTCGACCAAGCCTTGGGGGATAGGTTTCGGGCCAAACCTGGAATTCAGCCCTTCCTCTCGAACTGGGGAA
>CAJWLY010000070.1 GCA_913043155.1 uncultured Nitrospinaceae bacterium
CACATCAGGTGGTCAACGGTGGAGTAAGCGGCGACACCACGGCGGGCGGCGTGCGGCGCATTGGCTGGCTGATAAAGCATAATCCAAAGATCGTTATTCTAGGGCTCGGTGCAAACGACGGACTACGCGGGCAGTCATTGGAGGAAATGGAATCCAACCTTGAACGGATCATTGCAGTGTGCCGGGGGAGCGGAGCGCAGGTGCTTCTTGCGGGAATGAAGATACCGCCAAATTACGGCGATGAGTATTCGGTTGGATTCGAAAAGGTATATGAGCGACTTGCCGAGAAGCACGAACTTCCTCTGATTCCTTTTTTGCTGGAAGGCATCGCCGCAAAACGCGAGTACACACAACCGGACGGGCTTCATCCCCTGGGGTCAGGTTACGCTATTGTGACTGAAACAGTGTGGAAGCATCTGAAGCCGCTATTGAATGAGAGTAGATAACTGACAAATTGCTGGAGAAGTTGAAGCAACCCTGAACTTATCGAAAAACTGAAGTGTTGGTAATGAACCTACCTTGATTGTTGGGGCCGGTTAAGTGGTGTGCTCGGTTAACGGCGGCACCGGTCGACAAAATCCATAAATTTGTTGTAGCAGGTACCGCTATAGAGCGTGTTGCGGGCGGTATCGTAGCCCTCTTGGAACGAGAGGCTCGATCCGATAAGGTGAAACAGGATACCCGCCTGGCAGGCGATGAGCGGTGCGGCAGGGCCGGTGCCATTTTTGAGGGCGGTTTCTCCCCAAGTAGCAAGTTTTATTAGATCGTATTCTTCCCCCTTCAGCGCTTCATACGTATCGCTGATTTCCGATGCAGTTTTCTCCAAAAATATTTTTTCTAAGTCGAATCGAACCTCTTTAGGTTCGCTATTACCTGAATCAACGAATACGGTCGCTGGTTTGTGTATGCCGTACAACGTGGTTCCTTCCATACCGTTCCCCACAAGAGTACGGTCAAAGCCACTCAGCCGCGCTACGGCCATCATGGGAACTTCGTACCCACGGTGGAAGTATCCGGTTGCGAGGAAGTTCCCACCTGCTTGCACCTGCAGAGGCATTAACATTTTTTCCATCGTAGACAGCATTGTCCGCTTAACAATCTCACCGCGAAGGTTACGCAACCGTTCCAGCGAGGGATGTACCTCCTGCATATTGATGTAACCGAAGCGGAGCTCTTTGATCAGTTTGATGCGCTGCTGATGAGCGCCGGTGGATGGAATTCCGTAATGCCGGGTTAGAATATCTTCAAAGGTGATCCCTAACTTGGGCGGAAGCGATGATGCAGAATTTCCGCAAGCAGGGAGCCCCATGGCGGCGAGCGTCGGAGGGACGTACAGTCCGAAATAAGGCACGCGGTTGAATCCGTCAAATGGGTCTGCGATTTGAATCAGTCGGTCCAAAGGAATCGAGGTTCGGATCGTGGTTTTATCTAGGGCGCGCCAGTAGCCGATATTTTCTTCCAGTGTTTCCATTTTCATCCGTGCCGCGACGAGAAAAACTGCTGCGCGCACCGCAGAGACCTCTCCCTTCAGGATAAGGTTCAGCGCGTCCTCGGCCTCCGTTTCCGTGAGGTTCTTGCTCATCTTGGGTCCCGTCGCGATTTTCTGAAGGTATTCCTTCATACGGTCGTCGCTAGGTGTTTGGGGAGTTTGATTTTTTTTTGTCATATATATGGAATATGGTTCCGCCCGAGCAATTGGAGTATTATGGAGCGATCCAACGATGACATGAAACGAAAATGATTGAAACCGATAACGCTGTTCAGAAAACTGATATTTCTCGCCGCGCCGACCCGATTCGCATTTTATTGGTTTACCCGAATACGAAGGATGTAGCGCAGGCCAACTTGGGATTCCAGCGGGTGCATACTCTACTCAACCGGACTGCAGGGGTTGAGTGCGACCAGTACAGCCTCCCCGTTGGCTGGAACCCGGAAGTTTTGCAACTAGAGTCGTCTGAGTGTCTGTCTCACGAATGGGGTTGGATGCCAGACCGATTTGACATGATCGCGTTTTCCATTTCGTTTGAGCCGGATTACCTGAACGCTGCCCTTATTTTAGATTATTTTAGGTTGCCCTTAGAGCGCAAGGAGCGGAACGCATCGTATCCGCTCATCCTTGCTGGAGGGTCGGCGATTTTTATTAACCCCGAGCCGCTCGCCGACTGCATCGATGTGTTTTTCATCGGGGAAGGCGAGGGGTTAACGGAGCCATTCTTCCGCCTGTTTGCTGACGCCGAGTGGAACGATCCGCGTGAACTGTTGTGTCGGGCTGCCGCGATCCGTGGCGTTTATGTTCCTCAATTCTACCATCAAGACTATTCTGGTAACAGCCTCATTGGGCGTCGCACCGAACCAGGGATTCCCGAGCGAATCGACCGGCACTGGGTAAAGCGTTCCGCTGACCTGCTTACCCATTCGGAGATGCATAATGGGGATTCCGCGTTCAAGGACATGTCGCTGATGGAAGTGACGCGTGGATGCGTTTGGGCCTGTCGGTTTTGCACTGCCGGATTCATTTATCGCCCGCCGCGCCTGCCTGATTTAAATCTTACCTACCGATCGCTTGAGCGTGTGCTGGGAGAGCAGGGGAGATCGCCCTCCACTGTTGGACTTGTTGGACCGTCGGTGACCGACCACCCGGATCTCTTGCCCCTTGCCCGAAAGATTGTTGCTGATGGAAAGATGCTATCTTTTTCTTCGCTTCGGATGGAAACGCTGACCGACGAGTTGGTGGATCTGATTTTGAAAAGCGGGCAAAAGACTTTGACTTTGGCGGTGGATGGTCCTTCGGAACGGATGCGCCGGGTCATCAACAAGGCAGCAACGGATGACTTTATAGTTGAGAAATGTAGGTTTTTGACGGAGAAGGGAGTTCTTCATTTAAAAATTTATTCCATCATCGGTTTACCCGGGGAAACGGAAGATGATATCGATTGCTTCATAGCCTTAGTCGAGCGGATCATGAAAGCTTATATTAGCGCTTGCAGTCGGCGTGGAAATATCGGCCAGGTGACTATCAGTTTAAACCCGCTCATCCCCAAGCCCGGTACGCCGTTTCAGTGGCACCCTATGGAGTCGGTGTCCAGCTTGAAAAAGAAGTTCATGAGAACGCGCAAAACTTTGGGCCGCCTGCCACATTTAAAACTAAGTTTCGGCTCGCCTAACGAGGCGTATCTGCAGACGTACCTTTCTCGCGGAGACCGTCGGGTACTGGCATTTTTCAAGGCATATCTTACCAATGGGCGCGATGTGAAGCAGGCGTTGCAGGACAGTCATCCTTCCGCTGATTCGCTGGTTTATCGGCAGTATGAAAAAAATGACGCGCTACCTTGGGACATTATCGATCACGGTTATAAGAACGATTTTCTGTGGGACGATTATCAGCGCGGGCTGAAAGAGGAGGTCACCCCCGTTTGCGACACGACCACCTGCAAGGTGTGTGGTATCTGCTGAACCAAACCTGCCATGACAAGGCTGACCAGATGTCTTTCAATATTGAAAAAATGCACAAGCTTCCTGTGGATGCGCGGTTCCTCGATCTGAACGATCTCTGGTATTTCCCCAACCGATGGGTCGTGCGGTGGCTGTATCCGCTTCCGGTGACCGCGTTACAGGTAACAGTGTGTTCCTTGTTAATGGGAGTGGCCGCAGCCGGATGCTACCTGGTCGATTCCTATTCAGGCTTGGTCTGGGGTGCCGCGTTTCTATATGGGAAAATTTTTCTAGACAACGTAGATGGTAACTTGGCGCGTGCGAGGGAAGAAGTGTCGCGCTTGGGGCGGTTTCTAGATTCATTGACGGATTTTATAGTTAGTGTTTTGGTGTACGCTGCCATCACCTGGAGACTGGTGAGTGAAACTGACGACCCGTGGTTCTGGCTCCTTGGAGGTGTTGCCCTTTTAACCTGTCTATTGCATTGTTCTTATTTTGTATTCTACCTAGTTAATTATTCTTCACGCGCTGGATCGTACCGTCTGAACCGGGCGGATGAAAGTATCAGCAAAGAAGACCGGGAATCTTACGAGAAGAACGAACTTTCTCCCCTAGTTTATTTTTTGCAACGCTGTCATGTTTGGGTATACGGCTGGCAGGATAGATCGATCGAATACATTGACCGGGTCAGCCAACGGTTGGCGTTAGGACAGAACCCTGCAAAAGTTTTGGTTGACGGCTGGTATGCGGATAAGATGTTTCTGGCATTAAGTAGCCCACTATGCCTCTGTACGAATAACATGGGGTTGGTGGTTTTTTCACTATTAGACCGACTGGATCTAGGGTTGATTTTGATTGTGGTGCTGGGGAACGTTTATCTGGCCGGGTTGCAGATGTGGAAGATTTTGCGTGACCGAGTGAAGCACTAGTTTTTTTTAAGTGGTCCGTTAGTTCATGCGAGGGTCAGCACCGCTGCCCGTGAATTTTCTAGAAAGTTGGGCGAGCTGGAGTTTGAGGTCAATCACGGAGTGGAGGATGTCCGCTCTTTTGGCGACATCCTGTTCTTCAAGAAATACCTGTTTCTCTTCTATCGAGAGATCGAAGGAATATGCAATGCGGTCGATCAGACTCGCTAGAGTAGTGCAGGTTTCCAGATTCAAGTCCTGTCCCACCTTTTTTCCTTCGGGTATATTTCCTAGGTATTGTTTTAAGTGTTCAATCACATGGTTCTTGATCGGCGAAGTTTTCGAGGAAAGGTCGCAGTCATTGATTTCTTGAAGAAGTTCGACTTGGGCCCGTCGGTACACTTTCCCCCGGACTTCCTTGAGAATGCGAAACCGGTGGAGTCCGCAAAGTAGAATATTATATTTTCCTTCAGGCAGTTTGGAGTGCTTTTCAATTTTTCCCATGCAACCGATCGAAACGATTGCCGGGTGCCCGTAGTAATCGTTTTCCCATCCGGGTCTGAGCAGGACCATTCCGATTTGGCTATCTCCTTCCAGCGCTCTGGTGATCATTTGGCGATATCGAGACTCAAATATATGGAGCGGAAGGAGGGTATTCGGGTAAAACACAGTACTAGGAAGGGGGAACAGGGGAACGAGATTCTCCCACTCTGTGGAATTGTTTGGAGATTCCATGCTATTCTCGACGGGTTTGCTCCTAATAATAGGAACTTTTTTGAAGGTTGCAACTATTTTGAACTGCACGAGTGGATGAAAAACGTTACATTTTTGTTCTATCACTGTAAGTTAAGGGGTGTTTTCAGCGACCCAGCCACTAGCCAGGATTGACATTTAACAGGGAATTTTTTAGTCTGACTTTTGGAATGATCACCGAACCAAAAAACATTTGCCTCGAAATCGAAGCCTCCCTAGTTCGGTCGGGTCTTTACTCCGAGGATTCCAACGACAACGGAACTGGCCCCACTTGGCGTATCTCACCAGAGCCTTATCATCTTACCGCCGAGGAAATCCGGTTTTTCCATGATCTCGGCGGGCATCTCCTCAAGTTTTATACTGTTCTCAACCAGTTTTACCTAGACAGCGCCAAGGGGAAGTTGCCTCCTTGGTTCGCTGAGTATTTGGATGCCGGGAAACCACAAGAACTTGTGAATTACTCCCGGATGAAACGATTTCGCGGCGATCTGCCAGGGATTATCCGGCCTGATTTAATGGTGACGGAAAAAGGATTCTCCGTGACGGAACTGGATTCGGTGCCCGGCGGATTTGGTCTCACCGCCCGGTTAATGACGTTATATTCCGAGGGGCGGGGTTCCATCGTTGGTGCGGGGAAAGAGGGGATCCCCGGCGCGTTTTACCAGATGGCCGAATCGCTTGCCGGACACAAAGGTTGTTCAGTGGTCATCGTTGTTTCGGATGAAGCTGGCGATTATCGGAGAGAAATGGCCGACTTGGCGGGCCATCTGAAAGACAGAGGTCTGCCCGTATTCACCGTACACCCCAAAGAAGTGATTTTCAGGGAAGAGGGGCTGTTCATCAAAGACGCGGGCAGGGATGTGCGGATCGATGTGTTGTACCGTTTTTTTGAATTGTTCGATTTGAAAAACATCCCCAAGGCGGAACTGATGATGTACAGCAACAAAAAGGGGCGGGTTAAAACCACCCCACCATACAAGCCTCACCTTGAGGAGAAGCTCGCCTTTGCCCTGTTTCGGCACCCTGCCTTGATCCCGCGATGGAAAAAAGAGCTAGGTGATGAAACTTTTGCCGTCTTATCCCATCTTATTCCGGACACTTGGATTCTGGACTCACGCAAGATTCCGCCTCACGGGGTAATCCCCGGGTTGCATCTCCGTGGGAAGCAAGTTCAGGACTGGAAGGAGCTGATTCCGCTGACGCAGAAAGAGCGTGAACTGGTGATCAAACCTTCCGGATTCTCGCCGGAATCCTGGGGAAGCCGTGGGGTTGTTGTGGGGCATGATGTGTCTGGCGAGGTCTGGAGCCAAACTCTGGAAGAAAGCCTAGAGCGGTTTCCCAAACAACCATCGATCCTTCAGGCATTCCATAAAGGGCGACGAGTTCGGACCCGGTACTGGAGCACGTCAACTGAATCGATGAAAGAGATGGATGCGCGAGTTCGCTTGACCCCGTACTATTTCATCGTCAACGGTGCGGCTCGATTGGCAGGAATCCTCGCAACCCTGTGTCCACATGACAAAAAGAAAATTCACGGGATGTCAGACGCGATCCTTGTACCGTGTGCGTCCGAGAAAAAATAAAGAAAGATCATTTAGGGAATTGAAATAGGGCATATGAAATTGTACAACATAGATGGATGCGGCTACTGCGCCATGGTGCGGTCGGTGTTGGATCAACTCGATATCGATTATGAAAGGATCGACGTGCCTTGGGCTCATCACGAGCGCCGGAATGTTTTTGAGGTGTCCGGACAATACATGGTTCCCGTCCTTGTCGATGATGAGGTGGTGATGAGCGACGAATATCAGATCATCGATTATCTTAAAAAAACCTACTCGGTCAGATCGTAAACTTCCATAAAGGAAAACTATGCAAGAATGGCAAAAGCACCTAAGTGGCAGTGTCGTCAAGGTCGAAGATCTTCCTTTTATTCCTGAGTCTCCCGAGTACCGGGACAAGTTGGAAAAGGTTGCTGAAGTTTTTCCGATTCGCATCAATTCTTACTTTCTCAACCAGATTAAAAATGAACACGACCCGCTTTGGAAACAGGTCGTGCCCACACTTGAGGAGTTGGATGGCTTCATTTTCAACGATAGCCCTCTGGTCTCCGATCCACTCAACGAAGAAGGAGACATGCCCGTTCCGGAGTTAATTCACCGATATCCTGATCGGGTTTTGCTGATGGTCAACAATCAGTGTCCGGTCATTTGCCGTTTTTGTACACGGAAGCGGAAGATCGGTTTTCCCGGTATTGTCACGCGGGATACCCTGCGCCAGGGGATTGAGTATATTGGCAATCATCCAGAGGTGCGTGACGTTATCCTTTCAGGTGGCGACCCGCTTTTGGTTCCCGATAAGGAATTGGAGCGCATCTTGAGCGATTTGCGAGCCATCCCTCACCTGGAGATCCTCCGTATCGGGACGCGGGTTCCGGGTACTCTGCCACAGAGGGTAACTCCCGAACTTTGCACCATGCTTAAGAAATATCACCCACTCTATTTCAACATGCACTTCAACCATCCTGATGAACTCACACCGGAAGTAGAGAAGGCGTGTAACATGCTTGCCGATACGGGGATTCCTCTGGGCAGTCAAACGGTTTTGCTCAAGGGCGTGAACGATGACTCAGAAACCATGAGGG
>CAJWLY010000071.1 GCA_913043155.1 uncultured Nitrospinaceae bacterium
CTCCACCGGAACCCGTCAAAGATGCTTCAGAATTGGACCCTAAACGATACGGGTTGTCCATCCGTTACGAAAAGCAGCAGGGAATCCTACTGCCCGACCTAGAAGGGATCGATACTGTGGAAAAGCAGATCGAGCTCTGCCTCAAGAAGGGAAACATCCCCAAAGACCGCCCCTACCAGATGTACCGTTTCGAAGTGGAACGATACAAATAAAACCAAACGTGGCCAGTCAGCCGACGTAGGAGCATTTACTCGCGGGGGTACGGGTGTCCATGTTCTTGCCCCGAAAAGTATGGTCATCGATCTCGGCGGCGCATCCGATCATTCGACCAAACAGGAACGTAGCAAAACTGGCCGTTTCGATATCCGCTTCGACCATCTCGCCCGCCTTGTACTCACTCCACACCATCTTGAGCAGGATGACAGCAATAACGGCATCGATGTTCACGCAGTACACGTTCTTGCTAACTTTAGTTTTGAATAGAGCATTAACGATCGAATGGTAATAATCGAGGAACACGTTGTTGATGCCCTTGCCCTCGAAAAGTTTTCCTACGAACTCCTCGCGCGGATCAAAGTTAACGTCCTTGCCTTTGAAGATAGGGTGATTGATGCAGGGCACTTTCGCGTACTCGAGGTTGCCGATGGCTTTCTGCTCGGCTTTATAGGTCTTGTACTTATTGGCGTATTCCAGGGCCATAGCGTCAAGGTCGAGACCGTGGTTCTTGTCATCCGCCGCCTTAAGGCTGGTGTCCTTGAATTGCTCAATGAGAAACGCCGCCGCCTCGTATCCGTTTCCGCCATGGGCAAATCCGGTATGCGTGAGGAATCCGATAAACGCCTTATTGACCTGTACTCGGCCGGGCATTTCGGGTCCGTCGGCGCTCACCGCGCCCTTGGCGCCCTGTGCCGAGATCGTTCCCGGTCCGTTGGTAATGATGAGTCCCAGCAGAACTTGGAATTCAAATAATTCGTCATCGCTTGGCTCGCGTCCCATAAGCGCAAGGAACGCGGTGCGGGTGAAACTGAATTTTGAAATCAGATCCTCCAGTTTAACGCCGCAAAGGTTGTCTTCACCATGCCTGTCGGCGGAAGCGGCAACACCCACAATGGTGCTGTAGATGCGGGAGTGCCACGGCAAGTTAACCAGAGTATTTTTGGTGACCTTTTTGGACTTCATCCCACCCCAGCCGAGTGTGACCCAGATGGCGGCGAACATGGCATCGGTTGAGGGCTTACCTCCCTGTTGCTTGGCAAAGTCGAGCAGGAACCTGATGAAAACCGACTTCGCACCATCACCCAGACAGGCTGACATCTTATCAGCGCAGTGATCGCTACCTGAGGCAAGTAAGGCGCCCTTGTGCGCTTCCGCGGCTTTCAGTTGTTCCGTGTAATCATGCTCACCCATAGCGTCGCTGAACTTCGTGTGCTGGAACAGTTCCACCAGCGTCTTGGCGGCATCCATCGCCGGCTCCACCATCTTTTTCCCGACGATGGCAACCGCGGCAGAAACCACAGTATTGGGCGAATTGCCCGCCTCGCGTGAAGCCTCAGCCGCCGCTAGGGTAGCCATTCCATGCTGGTTGACATACATGTTGAGCGCGATGTTAGCGATCTTCTCACCATACTCGCATGGATACTCGTGGCACAGTGCAAACACCAGGTTGGCTTCAAAGGTTTTCTCGGACGCATCGAGGATCGAGGTCTGGTGAATTTTGGAAATCTGGGTTTTCGGGTCCATCATCGAAGCACCGCTAGCGTCCTTGAGAGTTTCCCTGCGGTACTGGGCACCTACCTGCTTTTCGAGTGCAGCGACTTGTTCGTTGTAAGGCGAAATCGCTTCGACCACGGGCAGATCGAACTCCTCTGGCAGGTTCAGACCCTGATTGTTGCCAAACCAGCACTTGAGCGACAGGCTCCCCTTGGACTTGAAGTCGGGCTCCTTGCCGTTGAGTTTCATAACCGCTGTGAGCGCCTCGGGGATGTCCGCGATATTGGTAACCAACGCACCCTTTTTGGAGACGACGGGATTTTCTGGTGTGTAGATGCTGTCAACGCCGAAGTATTCCATGAACCACTTTTCCTTGGCTAGGGCATCGTCACCAGACCCCGCCAGCGATCCCGCATGCCCGCAGGCCTTGGTCAAATGCGCTTTCCAGCGTCCAACCACGCAGGCAACCACAGGTTTGTCAGTTTGAATATTATGTTCGTAGTACCCACCCGGTTCGCAGTACATGATGGCGGCCTGGGAGCGATCGTCGTTATCTAGGGCGTAGAGGAACTCTTCGGGTCCATACTGGATATAAACGTCCTTGCCACTGGATATGGACGTGGTGGTGCCCCACCCTGCCGTTGCCAGATACACAGCGATGGTCGTCGTGAAGTTACCTGAATTGGAGAAGATGGCGACCGACCCTTTGATGAGAGACTCTTCCGGGCTGTTGCCGCCGAGCGCTCCGCCGAGGCGCACGTGATTCCATGCGTCGCCAATCCCGAGACAGTTGCCACCGAAGAGGTCCACACCATTGGTCTGGCAAATGGCGCGCATGATACGAGAGTCTCTCACTGAAACTTTCTCGGTAAGGATGATAACTTTTTTGAGGTCCGGGTTGGTGCGCACGGCTTCGGCCACCCCGTCCTTAACTCCGGCAGGTGGTAAGTAAACAACCACCGTATTGAATTTATGCCCCGCCTCCATTCCTTCTTTAATGGAATTGTAAACTGGAATTTTCCCCGTCTTGGTTGGAAGGAATTTCCCGGACTTGCCGGGTCCGGTCCCAAATACAATGTTTCCACCAGAATAATCGTGGCTTATGGGGGTAACACCGGAGCTCTCCTTCCCAAGAATATTCAACACGACCACCCTGTCTTCCTTGGTGGCAAGCTCGCTCAGTGAATTGATACCAACATAGTAGGGAAATTCCCCGACGCCTTGCTTATGCATTATCTATAACCTCCTGTTTACTTCGATCCGGATGAGTTAGGTTTTATTTAATATTCAGTTTGGCCATGATCTCTTCCTTGCCTCCGTTCATCATCCACGTGTTGATGCCCATCGCGTAGTTGATGACCTCGGACATGGCGCTATCAAACCCAAAGAACCGATAGGGAAGCCCCAGTGACTCCAGCGTATCGCGCAGATAGCCCATACCGCGAATCAGGTTGGGGCCGCCACGCCCAACCACGACAAACAGCGGGCGGGGTCCGTGGGTCTGGAAGAACGAACGGAGCCCATCGCCTATGGCACGAAAGGTCTCATAGATATCGGTATTGTTGGCCTTACCCCCAATAATGAATAAAACGTTGGACTGCTCGAGCCAGTACTTAAAGGTAATCTTTGAAATTTCATTCATCTTTTCATAAGGCGGGTTACCGCCAAAATCTGAAGAAATGGTCGCAGCCTCGCCAAGAAGTTCGGTGACCATGGCATTAGCCCCACCACCAAAGGTTGGTGCAGTGATACTCCCCTTGTCGTTGATGATGTAAACATCGCTTTGCCCCTGGTAGGTGCGAAGCTGGTTGATCTCCTGCTCGAATTCGGAGTAATCGGACGCAAACACGTGTGGCGGCAGGTCCAGCCGTTTCCAGGCCGGATCGTCCAGGTCAAATGCACACTTGAAGTCGCAGGCGATGGGGGCGTAGCGTCCACCCTTCCCCGGCATCATGCGGATAGGGTTAAGCTCAAGCATCGTCATCCCGTAGTTGTTATAAAGGTCCCACAATCGGGGCAGATTCTGTACTAGGGGGCTGATGATTGGCGTCGGGGCACCCAAGTCAGCCAGCGCATTGGACACATGGAATGCTTTGAGCCCAGTCAGCGGATCAAATGGTACTACCGCAATTTTTTCCGGTGGCAACTCTTCGATATCCACCCCGCCGTGATGGGTGAGCGTCATGGCCGGGGCGCGGTAGTTGGTATTGTCAGAAATAGAAAAATAGACTTCATGGTCGGCAGGAACCGCCGCTTCGTACGTGATACCGTCAGACTTGGCCACCGCGTTGTTATGGTGGTGCTCAGCAAAGTAAAGCCTTTCCTTCTCCTTGAGCGCTGCGGTGATATTTTTGGCGCGTCCGATGAGCCCGGATTTCCCCTTTTTGCCCACGCCTCCCTTAAATACGGGTTTGATGAAAATCTCGCCGTGCCTTTTAATCATGTCTTTAATTTCATCGACACTCAGTTCCGGACCCCGCACCTCAGAATGAGGGTATTCCACCAAGTCCAACAACTTCCTGCCCCAAAGCATGCCGGTGATTTGCATTTTGATCTCCTGCCTTCCAAGTATTATTGAGTGTTATCAAAACGACAGCATAAGGCGCCCCCACCTTATGAAATCAAATTGTTATGAAGACATCTAGATGACCCAAATTTTTCTTTATTATTCCGATCAATTATCGGAATTCTCCTATCCGTCGATAGGAAACCTCACGGGAAGCATGCGCTTTTGGCGCACCCGAGCTCTACATCTGAATAGAACAGAGAGGTTGTATTTTAGGTGATTCCAAAATTTTGTCAATGATTTCAACGGGCAAAATCGGGGAAATTTCCAGAGGTTTTCAGGGGACTGAAAGGGTGGAGGTTCGAGGGGCGAAAACGGAGAGAATTGGGTCTTTCCCTGTACGGGGCGAACCTCTTTCCCAAGGCGCCGGTCACTTCACCAATAAAGACCCCGGATACCTGAATGAGATCATAGCTTCATTCCAGAGGACCGCCGGGTTTGCGCTGAACCTTCAGCGGTTCGCAGGCTCTCTGGATTTCTTTCAGATCCGACATGACGACGCGGGCTTTCCATTCGGCAGGCTTTTCAACAAAACGCGCGTAATAATCGTAAAGCCGCCCCATATCCCAGTTCGAAATACGCAGCGCACCCCACCCGTCCACCAGTTCCTCGAAAAGGCGATCGCTGATAAACCTTACCATTTTAGAGTTACGCGTCATTTTGGCAGCAAGCGGATAAAAATCACGTCCGTGCACAGCAAGCCCACGTTTCCCCAGTTTTGCAAACCACCCGGACGTATCCTTCGAACGCGGCACAAACCGGAGAGCACCCCATTTAACAAAAGCGGGCGTGGGCCATCGCTCTTCTGGTAGTGGATTAGTGATCGCATACTCTCCCTCCGGTACCTTGTTTCTCGCCAGTGACTCCAGGAAAGTATCGTCCAGGTTACCTCTCGCGTCCATCCCTAGGAAACAAACGCGGTCCAGTCGGTCTCCCTGGTCTCCCAGTGACAGGATGCCAGGAAACTCCGAGCTTCCGGTAAGGCGCAAAACAATTTCGGAACCAGACACCGTGGAAGAAATGAGCATCAGATTCAACAGGAAAAATAACTGAAAATATTTTTTCCGGACTGTTTTTACTCTAGAGTCCATAAAAGTTCTATCTACCGGAATGATATTATTTTCAAAATAGATATTCCCGGCGCATTCGTACTAATCCTAAACCAGAAATCCTTCTATGAGCTCGAGATGGCACAGCAGGAGATCCTGTTTATTTTGAGATCTCGACGACAACCAGGCTTTTCCTGTCGCCCTTCGAATCCTCGTTCGCACCGCTGCCAGCTTCGGCGCGTTTCAGTTGAATCTCCGGAATATTCAGCAGTAACCGACCGAGGTAACTCGATTTGAGAGCAATTTCATTTTCAGGAATACGTCCCTCGGCCTGAAAGTTTTCCATCGTATGAGATTTGGAAAGAATAATTCCCACAACCTCCCCCTTCCCATTGAACAGCGGTCCCCCACTCTGCCGGGAAGCCTCAGCAAGGTCCATCTGCAAAATACGTTCATCCTTCTTCATGACCGCTTCAAGGTGAGTGACCACACCCTTCAGCCTTTTCGGATGTAATGCACCCGCCACCTGTGCATAATCCGGCGCATACACCTTGTCGCCGGCTCGGAGTCCGGCCGAATCTCCAAACTGTAGGCCTTTTACGGAACTCCTGCCTGCCTCATCCAACTGCAACACCGCGAGATCATAAATGATGAACGGACGCACCAGCTTGACCGCAACTGTTGATCCATCCAGGAACCGCACGCGAATCCGCTTCGCGCCCGATACCCCATGTAGAAGAGTCAGCAAATATCCTTGATCACCAATCAGGAATCCGTTTCCTGCGGGTTCCCAGTGCTCTTTTCCGGCACGGGGACTCAATGATTCCATTTCTTCAAATTCAGTGGACTTTAGGTCAAAAAAGGTGTGAGCTAGATCAAGGTTTCTCTGGACAATTGCAATATTCTGGCGAGAGCGTGGTCCCGGATTTTCTTTGTAGAGCTGCTTAGCCCTGCGCAAGTGGAAAATGGTTTTGGGCCCGTCTTTTAACCGGAAGTACAGCACCGCCAGTCCGTGATGAACTTCCGCCCGGTCACGCTTTTGTCGCAAAGCTTTGCGGTAGGCTGAAACGGCCTGTTCATCTTTCCCCTCAAGGGAAAGTTTAAATCCTTCGGCGTACCATTCGTCTGCCGTCTTCGCAAAAGCGGTAGAACTCACTACAAGCCACAATCCAATCAAACAACCGGTGACCCATGACATTTTCATTTGTATTTCACCCTGCTCTCTGGAGATAATCGCTTTGTTTCGCTTCAAATCACGAAAATATGATCACATAATTCAATGACCAAAACAATGCGAGACAGAACGCCCGCTTTACGTGAGGGCCTAACCTTCGCCAAGGTGCTACGATTTTTATCACTGCCCTTTTGTCCCCGGTCGCTCAAACCCTACTTGGCTGTCAACCGATTCGTAGACGTGCCCATCGACCGATTGCAGGCCGACGGCATACGGGGCGTTCTGCTCGATGCTGACGGAACCCTGTGCCCACACCATGCTAAGGAATTTCCCGACGAGGTGGTTCGCCATATCGATAAATTGACCGGTAACGGACTTAAAGTCGCGATATACACCAACGCGTTCGAGGACCGGTTCCAACAATTTTCCGGTGTCAATATCGTAACCGGCGTTCCGCCCAAGCCAAACCGTCACGGATTTGAAACGGCGATGAAAAAGTTTCTTGGTCTGAAAGATCCTGCTACGGTCTGTATGATCGGAGATAACTTCATCACCGATGGAGGAGCGTACTCGGCGGGGATACGGTTCATTCATGTTCGCCCTATCAAAGGGAACGAATCTTTCTTTCATGCATTTACCCGCCGCCTCGCTTTTTTGTGCGCACGGTTTTATTTTCCCGCCGCCTTTCGATGACCTGCAGGCCCCATCATCATACCACCCATAATGTTTTGTTTTATTTGACTATATTGTCACACAGGCGAGAAGTCCGCAAAATAAAGTTTACACCTAAATAAAATATAAGAATAATGGGTGGCTACACTGAAAGGTTTGTTTTTCCTTTGGATGTTAGATATAGGTCTCGTTGGAGACTGGGGAGCAATTTTATGAATTCCGAGCAAATCAGGGGATACTGTGAAGAAGCCTTGGACATTACCGGCCAGCAAGGGGTCGAGGATGGACTCGCGTTTCTGATCGGCAGAAAATTCAGCCGGGTGTATTACCAGTTGAAGTCCGCGCACAATAAACTCCGTTTCCTGTACCCCGACCGGGATTCCACGGACCCTAACCACCTCCCGCTCGGAAATCGGACACTTCAATTAAGCTACGCTATCACGGTCAACGAAAATTACCGCGCAACCTTTGAGCAGATAGATCGACTTGAAGAAGTACTGGAGCAATTTATGGCGG
>CAJWLY010000072.1 GCA_913043155.1 uncultured Nitrospinaceae bacterium
GGAAAGGGGACAATTTGGTTAGAAAACAAGACCCGATTCTTGGTTGACTTATCCCTAAAAACATTCAAACTAGGACCAATACGAACCTCGATTCTTAATGTCCAAACTATTTAATGGAGCGCGTTAAACAGTTTCTAAAAGCGAGCGGCGACCTGAAACACCGAATGGCGGAAACCCTGTCGAGGGAAATCCTCGAAGCTGCGCAGACTATTTGCGACCGACTAGCGTCTGGAGGCAAGTTACTGCTTATGGGCAATGGTGGAAGCGCCGCCGACTCTCAGCATATCGCCGCCGAATTGATTGGCCGATTCAAAAAAGAACGTGCGGCCATTCCCGCAATCGCGCTCACAGTGGACTCTTCCTCTCTGACCGCGCTTGGAAATGATTACGGATTCGAAACAATCTTTTCGCGCCAGATAGAAGCACTGGCCACTGCAAAAGACGCTGTGATAGGCATCAGCACCAGCGGTAACTCTCAAAATGTTATCCGTGCTCTCAACCTCGCACGCAACATAGGCGCCACGACCATCGGCCTCACAGGCCATGGGGGTGGAAATATGAAAGACTGTGTTGATATCTGTATCGTGGTTCCATCGGACGACACAGCGCGTATTCAGGAAGCGCACATTACTATCGGTCATATCATTTGCGAAATCATCGAGCAAGACCTCACTCATGAAAAAAAAATTTAAAGAATTTCTCGATAGCGATCATCGTCCACGACTTCTGGTCATCGGTGACCTCATCCTTGACGAGTACATCTGGGGCGCCATAAACCGCATCTCACCCGAAGCACCAGTTCCTATCCTAGAAACAAAATCAGAAAATCTTGCCCTAGGCGGAGCAGCCAATGTGGCCAACAACCTCGTCGCACTCGGATGCGAAGTTCATCTTGTAGGCGCCATTGGAAAAGATGAAAAAGGCGAACGATTGCTATCCCTCATTAAAGGACAAGGTATTAATACTGAAGGTATTTTTCGTTTCGTGCATCGACCCACAACGTCGAAGATACGTATCGTTGCTCACAACCAGCAGGTGCTCCGCATCGATAAGGAAGACAACCGACCCATCACCGAAGAAACCGAAAGTAAATTCGTCCAGCACATCAATAAAATCCTACCAGAAATGGACTGCATCATCTGCTCGGATTACCGCAAGGGAGTTCTCACCGAAAAAGTGTTCAAGGCAGTCATCCACCGCGCAAAAAATTCAAAGAAACGCGTGCTTGTTGATCCAAAAAGCTCCGACTTTACTTTGTATAAGGGGGCAACGCTCATCACCCCCAACCAACACGAAGTTGAACGTGCCGTTCCTATAAAAATTCAGGACAAAATCGACCTAGACCGAGCAGCGGAATACCTATTAAATCTCACCCATGCCGAGGTTCTTCTTATCACGCGGGGGAAAAATGGGATGATGCTTTACCAGAACAAAGAGGAGCCTGTCGATATCGACACTCAGGCGAAAGAAGTGTTTGACGTCACCGGCGCGGGAGACACGGTCGTTTCTGTTCTTGGCATGGCGCTTGCGGTCGGATTCAACTACAAGGACTCGGCTTGGCTATCCAATATGGCCGCAAGCATCGTTGTGGGTAAGGTCGGTACCGCCATCGTCACCCTGAACGAAATCAACGAATACCTCCAAGAAGAGATGCTCCGCACCTCTCATACCATACTGAAACTGGAGGAACTTAAAAAGATCGTCAGCCTCGCCAAGAGCACCGGCAAAACCATTGTATTTACCAACGGATGCTTTGACATCATTCACGGCGGACACATCGAATTCCTGCAAAAGGCCAAGGCAATGGGAGACTTGTTGGTGGTCGGGCTTAACAGTGATGAATCAGTACGGGAACTCAAAGGGGAAGGCCGGCCCATCAAAAGCGAGAGGGAGCGGGCCAACATCATTTCCGCTTTAAAATATGTCGACTATATCACTATCTTTGACGACGATACTCCCGAAGAAGTCATCCGCGAAGTGCGACCCGACATCCTCGTCAAAGGTGACGACTACAAAATGGATGAAGTGGTTGGACGCGAAATCGTCGAAGGTTACGGGGCACGCGTGGAACTCATTCCCATCGTCCATGGCCTCTCTACCACCGGGACTGTGGAAAAAATCCTCGAAAATCATAAAATAGATTGACTGTTCACTGCCTACTACCCCCCTATCTGTGGGCTAATGCAATACAGGTATCCACAAGTTCACGGCTAAAGTAAAATTCCTCCAGCCTCTTTAGAAAATAGGAAGGTTTTTTTAGTTTCTACTATTCTCCAAGTCGTTTGTTGGGGAGAAGGTAGTTTTGAATGTAGTCGGTAATGGCATCTTCTAGCGAGGTAATGGAGCGAGTGTATCCGGCGCTTCGGATCTTTTCAATCCCAGCGCAGGTATGATACTGATACTGGGCTCGGATGGAGTCGGGCATATCAATGAACTCAATTTGGGGCTCTTTCCCCATCGCCTTGAACACAGCTGTCGCAAGGTCGATCCAATTGCGGGCCACTCCTGCGCCGACATTAAAAATCCCGTTGAGATCTGGATGATCTAGAAAGAACAGGGTCATCTCCACTGCATCTTTCACGTAAAGAAAATCGCGTTCCTGCCCACCATCGGCATACTCGGTCTGGTACGACTTAAACAGCTGAATTTTACCGGTATCCTGCGCCTGCATAAATCCCTTTCGTACCATGCTCTGCATGTCTTCCTTGTGGTACTCGTTCGGACCAAACACATTGAAGTATTTCAGTCCAACCATACGATCTAGCACACCCTGCTCTTTCGCCCATCGGTCGAACCTCTGTTTACTCTCCCCATACAAGTTAAGAGGCTCTAACGTTTCCAGTTTTGATTCGTCGTCAGAGTATCCATTTTCACCGTTGCCGTAGGTGGCAGCACTGGAAGCGTAGATGAACCGAATACCTCTCTCCAACGCATATTCCGCCAGATGCCGAGTATAGTTGTAATTGTTCCTGATGAGGAAAGCTTCATCCGTTTCGGTCGTTGAAGAGCAGGCGCCCATATGGATGATCGCTTCCACCTTTGGCACACTTCGGTTGAGGACGCTATTCAAAAACGCATCTTTCTGTTTCAGTTCGCTGTATTTGAGTGAGGTGAGATTTTTTTTCTTTTCGGGGTGGTCGGTTTCATCGACCACAATGAAGTCAGTCGCACCACGTGCGTTAAGCGCCTGAATAATGGCACTTCCGATAAAACCCACTCCACCTGTTACGACGACCATGAACCTTCTCCTTTATTAACCGTTCTTCTCACGTCGAACGCCCTTTATATTCTCTAATATACAGGCGTTTTTTGAAAAAACGCTGTTTTTCCTTATTTTTTAACCCTTTGAACCTAGAAATTAACAAAAGATAGGATATAATTTTAGGGACCTCGCCTGGCATGGTAACCATCCATCGACATTTGATCTGTTATGAAATATCTGGTTGTGATCGCCAACGGGCTCACCGATCGGCCGATTGCAGAAAAAGATAATAAAACTCCGTTACAACTCGCAGATACGCCGAATCTTGACCGGATGGTTCGGGAGGGACGTTCGGGGTCGGTGCAAACCATTCCGGAAAAACTCCATGCCGGGAATGATGTATCGTACCTTTCACTTCTGGGATACGATCCGGAGCAACATCACGGCGCACCCGCATTTTTTGAGGCGCAGGCGATAGACGTAAGCCTCGGGGCAGGAGAAATCCCCCTGTGCTGTGATTTTGTCACCCTGCAATCGAGTCACAATGACATGGTGATGAAAGATTTCACGGCAGGCCACTTGTCCTGTGAAGAATCCATGGAGTTGCTCCAGGCGTTGCAGACACAGATTGTCGATTGCGCGGTCACTTTTCATCCCGGATTGGGCTATCATAACCTGATGGTGATGGAAAGCGAGCCGTTTTCAGAGCGGTTAACACCCCCGAACGAGTTAGTCGGCGAAGGCATCCGTCAGTTTATGCCGGATAGTAACCAGTTCAAAGAGCTGGTTCACATTATGAATCAGGCGCAGATCATTCTGCACAATCATTGCAGCAACCGGAGACGTCAACAGGAAAGCCTGGATCCGGTCAACAGCATATGGCTATGGGGAAACGGTGAGTCAACGACTCTTCCCTCATTCGAGGATAGCTTCGGCAAGACCGGATCGGTTGTCACCGCATCGCTGCTGCTCAAGGGCATAGCCCGGGCAGCGGGTATGAATACGGTTTCCGTCGAGGGAGCAACCGGATTCGCCGAAACCAACTACCGAGGTAAGGTGGAAGCAGCCCTTAGCGAATTGGAGCACCAGGATGTCGTGTACCTCAACGTCGCCGGGACGGAAGAAGTTTCTCTGAAGGGAAACATTGATGATAAGATTCTTGTCATCGAAGATATAGACGCCAAAGTGGTGGGTCCCTTACTCAAGAAGCTGGACTCAAAAAATAATGTTAAAATGATGGTGGTGGTCAGCCATATGAGTTCAGTGGTTACAATAAAATATGGCAAGGAACGGGTTCCGTTCGTGATTTACCCGAGCACAAGTATAAATCCCGATGCGGACCAATTTGACGAGAGTCTCCTTCATTCGGGCAAAGATCACTTTGAGTCCGGATCGGAACTGATGAACACATTTTTTGAATTGAATTAGAGATATGAGTGGATTGATCATACAAAAATATGGCGGAACCTCCGTTAGTAATATCAACCGGATTAAAAAGGTCGCGGAGCGAATTGTGCGTACACGCAAGACGGGGGTGGACGTGGTGGTGGTCGTTTCCGCTATGGCAGGGGAGACCGACAAATTACTCGACATGGTGCGCCAGATTAGTCCAAGTCCAAAACGCCGGGAGGTTGACCTACTGTTGTCCTCGGGCGAGCGCATCTCCAGCGCGTTACTTAGCATCGCCCTCGACAACATCGGATGTCCCTCTATCTCGATGACGGGCCGGCAAATCGGACTACTGACCGACGGCGCGCATACACGTGCTCGTATCAAGCAAATAGACACCGAGCGCGCGAAACAGGTTCTCAAGAATAAGCACGTGATCGTCGTGGCCGGATTCCAAGGAATAAACGAGCGCGGGGATGTCACCACCTTGGGGCGAGGCGGATCGGATACTTCGGCGGTAGCCCTTGCGGTGGCCCTCGGTGCTGAGAAGTGTGAAATTTACACCGACGTCGATGGAGTTTTCACCGCTGATCCTAATATAGTGCCCGATGCTCGCAAGCTGGACCGCGTGTCGTACGACGAAATGCTTGAAATGGCCAGCCTGGGAGCCCAGGTACTGCAAATCCGGTGCGTCGAATTCTGCAAAAAAAATAATTTGCCCCTCATCGTAAAGTCATCGCTGGCTGACGATTCAACGGGCACATTGATCTGTGAGGAGGATCCGAACATGGAACAACCGGTTGTTTCCGGAATCATGAGTGACAAAAACCAAGCTAAAATCACCATCAAGGGCGTTCCTGACCAGCCTGGAATCGCAAGCAGCATTTTCACTGCGCTCGCCGATGAGAGCCTTTCGGTGGATATGATAATCCAGAATATCAGCGCAGAGGGACAAACGGATATCTCCTTCACTCTGGCTCAGGCGGATATGGGTGAAGCCATGACCATCGTAAAACGTGTCGCCACGGAGATCAAAGCGAAAAAGGTAGATTCCGATTCGACCATCTGTAAAGTTTCTATCGTCGGCGCGGGAATGAGGAGCCATCCAGGCGTTGCCTCAAAAATGTTTGAAGCACTTTCAAGAGAAAATATAAACATCATGATGATCAGCACTTCCGAGATTCGGGTCTCCTGTGTCATTGATGAGAAATATGCCGAACTCGCCGTTCGGGTTTTACACGATGCATTCCATTTAGAATCAGAATCTGCGGAATCCGGCATTAGCGACGGTGCACAATCAGCCTGATCCCTGAATATTTTAAGTCCAATGAAAACAGTAAAAATATACGACACGACTTTGCGGGATGGATCCCAGTCCGAAGATATTTCCTTTTCTGTAGAGGATAAAATCCGCATCGCGCACAAACTAGATGGACTCGGTGTGCATTACATTGAAGGTGGCTGGCCGGGCTCCAACCCGAAAGACCTCGAATTTTTCAAACGGGTTAGACGCAGCGATCTAAAACAGGCCAAAATCGTTGCCTTTGGAAGCACGCGGCATCCAGATAAAACAGCCGAGGAGGATCCAAACCTCAAGAATCTGATCGAGGCGAAAACTGAGGTCGTCACCATCTTCGGTAAGTGTTGGGATATGCACGTGGAGAAAGCGCTTTCCACCAGTCTCGACGAAAACCTCCGGATGGTCCATGATAGTCTAGTATTCCTTAAGAAACACTTTGCAGAAGTGCTGTTCGACGCTGAGCATTTTTTCGACGGATACAAGAAAAATCCAGCATACGCCCTGAAAGTCGTTCAGGAGGCTGAGTCTGCTGGGGCAGACTGGGTGGTCCTATGCGATACGAACGGGGGATCCCTGCCTTCGGAAGTTGCCGAAGGCTGTGCGCAGGTCAGGAAAAAAGTTAGTACCCGGATTGGAATCCACACTCACAACGATTCCGAACTAGCCGTCGCTAACACACTTGTTGCCGTTCAAGCGGGAGTGGAACAGGTGCAGGGAACGATTAATGGATTCGGGGAACGGTGCGGCAATGCCAATCTCGTTTCCATCATCCCCAATCTAAAATTAAAACTAGGATTGGACTGCGTTTCCGCCGAGCAGATGAAAACTTTGACTGATGTTTCATCGTTCGTGTATGAACTGGCCAACAAAACACACTGGAACCACCAGCCCTATGTCGGGAAAAGTGCGTTTGCCCACAAGGGCGGGGTACATGTGAGCGCAATTCAGAAAAACCGCGAAACCTACGAACATATCGAGCCCGAAACAGTGGGTAATGTGCAACGTATCCTCATCTCCGACCTTGCAGGAAAAAGTAACATCGTGCTCAAAGCTAAGGAATATGGGATCGACGTCAATGGAAATGACCCTAAAGTAAAAAAAATACTCGACACACTCAAGTCATCGGAGCAGTTAGGGTACCAGTATGAAGGTGCCGAAGCATCGTTTGAATTGCTGATGCGCGATGCGCTTGGGGAAAAAGAATATTTTTTCGACTTTGTCGGATTTCGCGTGATTGTCGAAAAACGGAGCGAGGACGAAGAACCTATCTCGGAAGCCACGGTTAAAATCCGCGTCAACGGAGTTCTGGAGGTAACTGCCGCGGAAGGGACGGGGCCGGTCAATGCCTTGGACAAAGCTATCAAGAAGGCGCTTGGAAAGTTCTACCCTGAGCTGGAAAACGTATCTCTATTCGATTACAAAGTAAGAATTCTTGATGAGAAAAAGGGGACGCAAGCAAAAACACGTGTTCTGGTCGAATCGGGAGACCACAATTCTAAGTGGGGTACCGTGGGTGTTTCTGAAAATATCATCGAGGCTAGCTGGCAAGCTTTAATCGACAGCCTTGAATACAAGCTTAATGCATTCAGTAAAAATCCTAGGGGGCGGTAACTCCGCCATCCTACAACCTTTGGGATGGGTAATCTAACAAAAAAAAGCCCCTGGCGAAAGCCAGGGGCTATAAACATCATTTTGGTTTGAATTTTACACGTCGTAATACATGTATAGCTCGTAAGGGTGTGGGCGTAAGCGTAATTGATCCGTTTCGTTTTCACGCTTGTACTCAATCCATG
>CAJWLY010000073.1 GCA_913043155.1 uncultured Nitrospinaceae bacterium
GGCCTCCTATGAACTTGGTTTCCCCGGTACAAAAAGCAGGGAAGTTGTAGTGTAGGTAAAAATGCTTGGTTCCCTTGAGTTCTAGGGTGTCCATGCGTTGTTCATCGATTTTGGTTCCCAGCGTAGTACTCACTAGGGCCTGTGTTTCGCCTCGGGTGAAGACTGCCGAGCCGTGAGCTCGTGGAAGATAGCCGGGCTTGATGCTAATGGGTCGGACTTCATCCAGGTTTCGTCCGTCTACGCGCTTTTGTTGTTCGAGAATGAGCTTGCGTACGACGTCTTTTTCTAAGTCATGAAACAGGTTGCCGAGGGCTCCTTTGAGGGTATCGTCGCCCTCTGGGTTGACCTCGTTTTCCATGTCTTTCTTCACTTGTTTGATTGTCTCCGACCGTTCCTGTTTGCTAACGATCTGCATTGCCGATTCCAGCTTGGGACGGATGCTGCTGACCCGCTCCACGAGAGTGTCGTCGATTTCTTCCTTCTCGACCTGAAGTTTCTCCTTACTGATGCGTGATTTAAGCTGAATCTGGAGGTCAATCAATTTTTTGATCCGTTCGTGACCGAACTCCAGGGCGCTCATCATCTCGTCCTCACTGGCTTCGTTGGCTCCGGCTTCGACCATGACGATCCCATCGGCGGTCCCGGCCATGAGGAGGTGAATGTCGCTTTGTTCACTTTCCTCGCGGGTTGGGTTGAACACGAAACTCTCGTTGATGCGTCCGATGCGAGCGCCTGCAATGGGGGTATCGAAAGGGATGTCGGAAATCATCAGCGCGGCGGAAGCGCCGGTGAGGGCGATCACATCGGCGGGGTTGACTTCGTCGTGGGAAACGACGAAACAGACGATTTGTGTTTCGTTGCGGAACCCATCAGGGAACAGAGGCCGTATGGGCCGATCGATCAACCGGCAGGTGAGCGTTTCGAGATCGCTCGGTCGGGCCTCACGTTTGAAGAATCCGCCGGGAATCTTTCCTGCAGCGTACGTTTTTTCTCTGTAATCTACCGTGAGAGGGAAGAAGTCGATACCTTCCCTTGGGCTGGAAGCCATAGTCGCGGAAACCAGGACCATGGTGTCTCCTTGCCTCGCAACAACAGCGCCCCCGGCCTGTCGGGCCAAGTCGCCGGCTTCTAAAGATATACTTCTTCCGTCAAGTTCAATTTCTACTCGTTCCATTCAAATTATCTCCAAATTTTTATTAACGCCGGATTCCCAGACGGGTGATGATCTGCTGATACCGGTTGGCGTTTTCTTTTTTTAGATGGTCCAGCAACTTGCGTCGCCGGCTTACGATCTTAAGCAGCCCCTGTCTGGAATGATGGTCTTTGTTGTGGGTTTTAAAGTGCTCGGTGAGGTAATTCAATCGGTTGGTCAGAAGGGCGATCTGCACCTCGGACGACCCGGTATCGTTTTCATGTAGTTTGTAGTCGGTAATGACCGTTGTTTTTGTTTCCTTGGTAAAAGCCATCTCCTTATCCTCTAAGTGGGTTGGTTTCAGGAGGACGATTGGTGAATGTTTTCACAGCGGAACGTTTCCGCAAGCGGTCCAGTTCGATTGATGTGGTAGAATTCCTCTGTGAAAACATTCCAATCACTCCTCAGCAGTTAAATAATTCAACATAAAACTCGTTTCGGTTTAAACACAATATCATCAGGGCCCAGGTCGGTCACTGTATCCTGATCGACCACCGGTTCGACGATGGCGACTACTTCACCGCTACCGCCAAAGACTCGGAAATAATGACCCGGTTCAAATTGTTTAGGAAGGGTTTCTAAAAATGATTTTGAAAGTGCCGCCCCATGAGTGACGGGTTTAACGTAATCCTCTTTAACGCGGATCGCCGGAAGAAAGTCGAGCGCCTCTTCCAGAGGGCAAAGCTTGTCAGAAAGACTACCGTCTTTACTCGCGATTTCTAACGCTTCCAGAGTCAGGGCTTGTTCGAGGCCGAATGCCCCGACCCGGGTTCGGATTAACCGGACCATATGAGCGCCGCAGCCCAGCTTCGCGCCGATATCATGGCACAGGGTGCGGACATAGGTCCCAGCGGAACAACGCACTTCAAATGAAACCCGGTTCCCCTCCTTTTCTATGAACGTGGCTGCATAAACATTTATTTTGACGGGTTTCCTGTCGATAGTAATACCATTTCTAGCCAATTTGTAAAGAGGAATTCCGTTTTTCTTTTTGGCCGAATACATAGGGGGAACCTGCTCCTGCTCCCCTGTAAATAATTGAATAACCTGTCTGACGGCCTCTTCAGTGACCGGTGCCGGGTCCCCGGTTTCGATCACCTGGCCGGTTACGTCTTGGGTGTCAGTCGCCGTCCCGAGTTTCAGCGTGGCGCGGTACGTTTTTCCGAGGGGCGATAAAAACTGGATGATACGTGTTGACCGGTTAAGGCAGATGGGGAGCACCCCTTCAGCCAAAGGATCCAAGGTTCCGATATGCCCCGCCTTTTTAACCTGCAGTATTTTTTTGACTGAACAGACCACATCAAAAGAGGTGGGGCCGGGGGGTTTGGTCAGGTTGATGATGCTATTCAGAGTGCAAATCATTGAGAATTTTTGTGATTTTTTCAACCTTTTCGGCCGTATTGTCCAGTATGAATTCCAGTGCCGGAATAAATTTAAGGTGAAGATTCTTGCCTAGGGAACCCCGGATGAATCCGGCCGCACGAGTCAAGCCGGCCAGAGTGTCTTTCTGCTCGCGCTCGCTTCCCAGGACGCTAATGTAAACCTTCGCGTGTTTCAGGTTCTCGCTCAGATCGACTCGAGTAATAGTAGCGAACCCGATTCGCGGATCCTTCAGCCCTCTTTGAATGAGTGCCGAAATTTCCTCTAGAAGCAGTTCCTGAACTCTTTCGGATCGTTTGAACCGCATGATTTTGAGCATTCCTTACTGGGATTCAGTTCAGGGCTGTTCCAGTCCCAGATTCGTGACCGTGATCTGGCAGTCCGTTATCTCGGCTAGATGCATTTGTTCGATAGTATCAACCACCCGGTTCATTTGTCCTTCAAGATATTTTGGGTCCGAGCTAACGGCAACGACTCCTAAGTGCAAGGTCTGCCACACATCCTGATGGCCGATCTCGGACACTGAAATATTAAACTTGTTTCTAAGCCGGTCTTTGATGGCACGAATGACCCGGCGTTTCTCCTTCAGGGAGCGATTTCCATGCAGGAAAAATTTTATTGAACAACAGCCAACTTGCATGAGAAAAACTTCTAAGGAAATGCCGTGCTCCCTCCGGGGCATTTTGTCGCGATGGATCGACGAACTATGCCCCGTCAGCGAGTCACTTCCTCCAGAACGAAGGGTTCTACGACATCGCCTTGTTTGATATCTTGATAGTTTTCGATGGAGAGACCGCACTCATATCCTTGGGCCACTTCCCTGACATCGTCTTTGAACCGTCGGATGGAAAGAATTTTTCCCTGGTAGATCACCACGCTGTCGCGGATGAGCCGTGCATCAAGGTTGCGCTCGACTTTACCTTGGGTCACCTGACATCCTGCCACCGAGCCGACCTTGGGGATTGTGAACACCTCCCGTACTTCGGCGCGGCCCACGATGTGCTCCTTAAACTTGGGAGCCAGCATGCCTTCCAAGGCTTTTTTCATATCGTCGATGGCGTTGTAAATGATGCTGTACATGCGGATATCCACTTTATCCCGTGTTGCCAGCACATCGGCCTTGTCTGTTGGGCGAACGTTGAATCCGATGATGATTGCGTTAGATGCGGTGGCCAGAAGAACATCGGATTCGGTGATCCCACCAACCCCTTCGTGAATGCATTTGATCCGCACTTCCTCGGTTTCCAGTGTGTTGAACGCTTCCTGAACTGCGGAGATGGAGCCCTGTGCGTCGGCCTTGATGATTAAGTTGAGCTCCTTGATCTTCCCTTCTGCAATTTGTGTGTGCAAGTCTTCCATGGTCACGCGGGCGGTTTCTGCTAGTTGAACTTCGCGCTGTCGCTGGAGACGCACATCGCTGTACTGTCGCGCCTTGCGTTCGTCTGCGACGACGAAAAACTTATCGCCGGGTTGGGGTACTTCGGGTATGCCCACCACTTCCACCGGTGTTGCAGGAGGCGCCTTTTTAACCTTAACCCCTTTTTCGCTGATAAGCGCCCGCACTTTTCCAAAATGCGGCCCCACCACAAACGGTTGGCCCACCTCTAACGTTCCTTTTAGCACGATTGCTGTAGCGACCGGACCACGCCCTTTATCTAGCCTCGACTCGATGACTACAGCCTGGGTGCGGAGTTTGGGATTGGCTTTGAGTTCCATGACTTCCGCTTGCAGGAGAATTAATTCCAGTAGATGATCGATTCCCGTTCCCTGCAATGCGGAAACCTCGGTGAAAATAGTTTGCCCGCCCCAGTCTTCTGGGAGCAGCCCCAACTCCGCCAGTTGCTTTTTGACTTCATCAGGTTTGGCATCGGGCTTGTCGATTTTGTTGATGGCGATGATGATGGGTACATTGCCGGCGTTGGCGTGGTCGATGGCTTCCTTGGTCTGCGGCTTAATCCCATCGTCAGCGGCGACCACCAGAATCACGATGTCTGTGACTTGGGCTCCACGGGCTCGCATGGCAGTAAATGCTTCGTGGCCCGGTGTGTCCAGAAACGTGATGAACTGGCCATTGATCTCGGTCTGATAGGCTCCGATGTGCTGGGTTATTCCTCCTTCTTCGAGTTTGGTGAGGTTGGTTCTTCGTATTGCGTCTAGAAGTGAAGTTTTTCCGTGGTCGACATGTCCCATGATTGTAATAATCGGGGGCCGCGTGGTGTGGTCTTCTTCCCGGTCTTCTTCTTCTTCCTCGAAATCGAGCGCTTCCCTGTCTTTGATCAGTTCAACTTCGAATCCGCGCTGGTCGGCGACCTTGGATGCAACCTCAAAGCTCAGGCTTTGGTTGATGGTTGCCATGATTCCAAGTCCCATGAGTTCTTTAATTATATCGTTGGTGGAGCAACCAAGTTTTTCGCCTAGGTTGCGAATCATGATGTTTTCTGGGAGTTGAACGAGCTCGAACCCTTCCTCCGGAACCTCGGCCGGCTTCGGGGTTGGCACAGGCTCTTTGTCTTTTTGCAGGGGGGCTTTCTCCGCCTTTACAGGTTTGGCGGTTTTGGTCTTAGGTTTTTCCTCGGTTGGGACTGGTTTTTTCTCTGGGTCCTTGGGTTTTTCCTCATCCCGGACGATCTTGAGGCCTATTTTTTTTACCGCTTTAACAGGTTTGATTTCTTTGTCTTGAGTCTTGGTGGGCGCCTTTTTCTCAGGCACTATGGGTTTTTTCTTGGCTTTTACGGCAGCTTTGGTCGTGGCGGTAGCCGATTTGGTGGCGGCTTTCTTGGTTGTTGCCGATTTGGTGGCGGCTTTCTTGGTTGTTGCCGATTTGGTGGCGGCTTTCTTGGTTGTTGCCGATTTGGTGGCGGCTTTCTTGGTTGTTGCCGATTTGGTGGCGGCTTTCTTAGTGGTAACTTTGGGTTCTTCTGCGACCTTCGGATTGAATAAGTTGCGGATTTCGTCCGCGATCTCAGTCTCAAGGGAACTCATATAGTTCTTGACCTTGATCCCCCTATCGGTCAGGGCGTCTAGGATCTGGTCATTTTGAACGTTGAGTTCTAATGCCAGCTTGTTGATGCGGATCTTACCCAAAGAAACCTCCTGATTCAGAAAAAATTTTGTGGGTTACTTATAACATGTTGCGTTCCTTTTAAATCTAAACGCTTCCCATACTTTCCATACGTTTTTTAGCCTGATCGATGATCGTTCCAGCTGTTTCTGTATCAATTCCTTCAATCTGAATGAGTTCTCCCGGTGGGGTGACTGAAAGTTCCGCCAGCGTTTCGAACCCGCTTTCACTCAACCGTTTGATGACTTCGAGGTCGATACCGGATAATTCCTCAACCGGTATTTCCGGTTCTTCCTCTTCGTCCACTTCCTTCACTTGTTCTGAAATCTCTTCCTCTGCTTCTTCGACAGTCACTTCGAGTTCTTCATCGGCCACCTCTCCCCTGGCTTCGGTAGATTCAGCTATTTTTTCTATCAGAGACTGGGTAAAAGTGAGAATGGCCTCAGCTTTTTTGGGGCCGATTCCTGGCAGTTCGCTCAGCCCGGAAACTCCCAGTTCAGTGACCTTCTCGACAGAGACAACATCGTTCACAAATAGGATGCCGATAATTTTTTTCCCAAACCCTTTAGCGGATTTGATCTCACCTAGGAAATCGATCTTTGCCGCCCCTTCTTTTCGTGGGGTGAGTAGGTCAGATTGCTTAAAGAGGTCGGTCACTTCCGACGATCCCTGGATGTTAACTCTCCATCCCACCAGTTTTGCGGCGAGACGGACGTTCTGACCTTTCTTGCCGATGGCTAGAGACATTTGATCGTCGGTCACGATGATGGTCATCTGGTGTTCCTCATCGTCACGTATGATACGGCTGATTTTTGCCGGGCTCAAAGCATTCCGTATAAAAACCTCGGGATCTTCGGAATGTTCGACAATATCTATTTTTTCTCCGCGAAGCTCCTGTACGATAGCTTGAACGCGCATGCCGCGCATCCCGACACAGGCTCCCACAGCATCGACATCCCGGTCGTTGGTTTTGACTGCTATTTTTGTGCGGCCATTAGCCTCGCGCACGATTCCCATGATATCAACCATCCCCTCACTGATTTCGGGAACTTCCAATTCAAACAGATTTTTAATGAGTCCCGTATGAGTCCGGGAAAGAATCACCGTGACGTTTCGCGCAGATTTTCTGATATCTAGAATATACGCGCGAATCCGGTCGCCTCGGTTGAATGATTCTCTGAACACCTGTTC
The DNA here is from genome assembly GCA_913043155.1 of uncultured Nitrospinaceae bacterium. Classification (GTDB taxonomy): domain Bacteria; phylum Nitrospinota; class Nitrospinia; order Nitrospinales; family VA-1; genus CAJWLY01. The sequence continues at coordinate 6,825 of CAJWLY010000073.1, forward strand.
TCGTCGGGGTACAATACCTTCGGTCTTGCCCAAATCGACGATGATATCTCCGTGCTCGGTCCGTTGGACGATACCGTTGATCAACGCGCCTTTTTTATGCTGGAAATCTTCGTATATCAGGTTGATCTCCGCTTCGCGTACCTTCTGTATGATCACCTGCTTGGCAAGTTGTGCGGCAATTCTTCCATAATTTTCTAGGGGCTGGTAGACAAGTACCTTTTCTCCAAGAACTACACCGGAGTCGATTTTCAGGGCTGTCTGCAGTGAAATTTCCATGTCTTCGCTAGCCACTTCATCGACGACGGTTTTTTCTGCATAAACTTCGACCTCCCCGCTTTCTTCGTTAAATTCGGTGTGAAGTTCACCCTCCGTTTCCAGAAGTTTTCGAGCGGCCGCTTCCATGGCGCTTTTAAGAGCGTCAATCAGGATATCCTTCTCGATTCCCTTCTCACGGCTGATCTGTTCTATGATGCCTACGACTTCGCTAGTCATGTTTGGATCCTGAGGCTTAAAGTTCTATGGTTAGTTTGGCCTGGGCGATATTCTCCAACGGGATTTCCTGAATCCCGTCCGTATCTTTTAAGTACAAGATGCCGTTTTTAAAATCTTGAACCGTTCCTATTCGTTGCTTTTTGTCGTTAATTGGCGAAAAGGATTTGACCTGAACCCGCTTTTCCTTGTTTCTTATGAAGTCCCGCTCTTTCTTTAAAGGACGGTCTAATCCAGGAGAGGACACTTCCAGCACATAAGGATCGGGGATCACTTCGTGGACTTCAATCAAATCTTCGACTTGACGGCTTATTCGCTGGCAGTCATTAAGGGTGATGCCGAGGTTCTTATCGATGTAAA
>CAJWLY010000074.1 GCA_913043155.1 uncultured Nitrospinaceae bacterium
AAAAATATCGACCAGAACCGAAAAACGATGGGGGTTCTGCAGGAGGTTTTGAATCAGCGCCTAACGAGTGCGGCTCAAGAACAGGCATCTGGGGAGGCCCGGGTGACAAGGGCAGTACAAAAGAACACGGAGTTGATCAACAATAACCTGAAGGTTGCCGATGAAAAAATCAATCGCTTGGCAGCAACCCTGAAAACCCTTGAGGCGCAAAAAATAGAAACCGACTCGGCGTTAAATACGTTATTGAATACCTTGAAGGAGGATCTCGGACATGTGCAGGCATCCAACCAGACCGCGGATCCAAAGCTGAATATTCTGATCGATGCATCCCAGCAGATTGCTGCGCAATCCTCCCAAATACAATTGGGTCTTCAGGAGTCTATCAAGGGGGTGGGTGCCAGCCAGGCCAAGGTGGATCTGGCTAACACGAAACTGGCTAAGTTGATCGAGATTTTAAAAACTATTGCCGCCGAGCAGGAAAAGGCACAGCAGATCCTGAAGGGACAGGGGAAGGTACTGAATACGCAACAGGCAATAAAGAAAGCTCTGGTAGATCTGAGGAAGAAGGCCAATGTCAATATTTCTCGCAACGATGCTATCCTTAAGAAAATAGGAAAGTAGAGCGCAAGCACCGCACCCGCCCTGTCAGTTCATTGAATTTCTCTCGAACGATCCTGCCCCGTTTCCCTTGTTGACCCTCTCCTGTTTTCTTTGATAGGGTTCTCCGGCAAGGTCATTAAGGAGGCACCCCCGTCCTCTGCAGGCAGAGTCTCCTTTTCACTCCATTTAGATTCCTCCGGGTTCAAACATATGGTTAAAACCGTTACAGAGTACGTTTGTCAGGGCTGTGGTCACCGCGCTCCAAAATGGCTGGGGAAATGCCCCGAATGTGACGCTTGGAATACTCTGGTTGAGGAGAGGGTCAAGGAGATAGGATCGAACCGCAAGGTGCGGGGGAATACCGGCACAGACCACGCGTCTGTTCAGCCCGTCACCGGAGTTGAAGCGCTTCCCCAGAACCGTCTGATCACCGGAATCGGCGAATTTGATCGTACTCTTGGGGGAGGGCTGGTGGAAGGATCCCTCGTGCTCATTGGGGGCGATCCGGGTATCGGCAAATCAACCCTGCTTCTTCAAAGTATGGGCCGAATGGCGCAGTCAGGGGGCCGGGTCCTGTACGTTTCAGGTGAAGAGTCCCCGGCCCAGATCAAGCTTCGCGCCGAGCGTTTGGGGGCGCTTTCTGACAATTTACTGATTTGTTCGGAAACCTGCATTGAAGATGTGCTTCGAATTGTTGATCGAGTCGAGCCTCGTGTTTTGGTTTTGGATTCTGTTCAAACTTTTTTTACCGCTGACTTGCAGTCTGTTCCCGGTAGTATCGGGCAGGTGCGCGAGGTGGCGTTTAAAATTTTTCAAGATATCAAGAAACGTTCCATGCCGGCACTGCTCATCGGTCACATCACTAAGGATGGAGCGATTGCTGGCCCAAAATCCTTGGAGCACATTGTTGATACGGTGATATACTTCGAAGGCGAAAAGGGACATTCGTACCGGATACTGAGAACGATCAAAAACCGTTTTGGTTCTACGCCGGAGATCGGGGTCTTCGAAATGTTGCCCGAAGGCTTGGCCGAAGTAGAAAACCCCTCCGATATTTTCCTGGCTGAGCGACCCACCGACTCGCCCGGATCGGTCATCGTGTCCAGTATGGAGGGAACGCGCCCGCTTCTGGTAGAGGTGCAGGCGCTGGTGAGTTCATCCTCTTCCATCGGTATGCCCCGGCGGATGGCCGCTGGATTTGACCAAAACCGGATGTCCCTGCTCATCGCCATCATGGAGAAACGGCTCGGACTGAATTTGCAGGGCGAGGATATTTTCGTGAACGTTGCGGGCGGGCTCAAAGTATCGGAGCCCGCGGTGGATATGGGGGTGGCTGCGGCCATCGCGGGAAGTTTCAGGAACCAAGCCATCGATCGGCACACGGTCCTGATCGGCGAAGTGGGGCTGACCGGCGAAGTGCGGTCGGTCATGCAGTTGGAAGCAAGGCTCGCCGAAGTGGAGCGATTAGGATTCAAACGGTGCGTCGTTCCCCAGTCTGTTCAAAGGGACAAGCTCCTCAAGAAACAAGGTTCCATGAACTTGGTTTTGGTCAAGACCCTCTCTGACGCGTTCGATGCGGTGTTTTAACTTCAACCACCGATAAACGATGAAAGTTGGCGCGATCATACCGGCGGCCGGCCGCGGTACGCGGATCGGCACAGCGGTTCCGAAACAGTTTCTTAAACTTAGAGGGAAACCTCTGCTCCACCATACACTCAAGGTGTTCGAGGCGTGTGAAGCCATCGATTTTGTCGTTCTGGTAATGCCGCAAGCCGAGGTTGATGAATTTGGGGAGGAGTGGTTGAACGGATACGGGGTGGTTCGCAAGGTTGTTGCTGGGGGCGAACGACGTCAGGACTCGGTATTTAACGGGTTCCAAGCTCTTGAGGAAGGAACGGACATCGTCGTTGTTCATGATGGGGTGCGTCCGTTCACCACAGCGGAGATGATTGTGGAAACGGTTGAGGCAGCTGACAAGCACGCTGCTGCCATCACGGCGGTTCCCGTCAGCGATACTATCAAGACAGGTGTCGATGGATTTGTGGAACGCACGGTTTCCCGCGATGGATTGTGGCGGGTGCAGACTCCGCAGGCGTTCCGATACGAATTGTTTCAAAGGGCATTCGAAAAGGCGGCAGCTGATTCTTATTATGGCACTGATGAAGGAGCGTTAATCGAATACCTCGGCGAGCGGGTGAAAATCGTACCCGGATCAGAGTTGAATATCAAGATTACCCGAAATGAAGACCTTCTTTTGGGTGAGAACCTTCTCGATAGGGCGAAATAATTTTATCGGTTCAAAATATTAAAAGCCTGCGAAAACTCACCACATCTAAAGAGCAACGGGTGGATACCAATACGCATTCCGGCGATCTCTGCGTTAGATTGTAAACCGATTTCAGAAGTGCCGATGTTTCACGGGGATTTTAGTGGCTGATTCTAAGGACCAAGTGGTGTTTATCGAGCCGGAGGGAGGGGAATCGTTCGTCCTAAAGGGGGTCCAGATCGATCAACTTTTATCTAGAGAAGCCTGCGGACGGTTCTCAGCCTATGTTGTGAAGATGGGGGCGAAACAGGTCAAAGAGCCCAGCTTTCACAAAAAGGGGGAAGAGTTGTACTACGTCATCTCGGGAAGTGGCAGGGCCAATCTGGGTGGAAAGAATTATGTGTTGAAACCGGGATGCTTCTTCCGGGTGCCTCCCGGCACTGTGCACGGATTCACTACCGCCGACGAACCGCTTCGCATGCTCAACTTCCACAGTCCACCCGTATTTTCGGATCACGACACCTATTTTGCTGAATGATTCTCATTCAGCTTCCCCATCGATATCCAAGTAAAGGTTGACCCCGTCAATGTGGCTGGATCGAAGCAGTTCTGCTTTCACTTCCCCGAGTGTCATTTCGATTTCGGCAATGGTTTTCGTTTTATCCGTTCGCAGGTAAATGTCGACGATATTTTTCCCTTTGAGGTGGTGCATCCCTATCCTAGTTTTTTCGAATAAGTCGTTCGTTTTGGCAAGGATGGGATCGACTAATACCTTGAGGTCTTCGCGCGAGATGTAGGAGAGCGATTCCATGTCACTGTCGTCAAAGGCATCGACATGGACTAGGACGTCCTGCATGTTGGGATAAGCTTTGATCAGTTTCCGCCGCACCCGTTCGGCGACTTCGTGGCCTTCAGTCACCGTCAGGTCGCACCTCACCTGAATGTGAACGTCCATGAGAACTTCTCCGCCGATCCTGCGGGTGCGCAGATCGTGCGATTTGATGACACCCGAGATATTTTCGATGATGGCTTGGATTTCGAGGGTTTGCTTCTCGCTCAATGCGGTGTCCATCAGGTCGCGGAATCCGCCCAAAGTGATTTCATAACCCACCTTCATAATCATGAGCGCGACCATCACCGCAGCGATGGGGTCGAGCATGGGGAAGCCGCTCATGGCTCCTACTATGCCAACCAGTGCGGCGATTGAAGAGATGGAATCGGACCTGTGATGCCACGCGTTAGCGACGATGGTCGGGCTGTTTGTTTTTTTTCCGACCGAGCGTGTGTAACGGAACAGCCATTCGTTGCTCAGGATCGAAAGTACTGCTACCCCGGCGGCGATGGCTTTGGGGGTTTTTGTAGAACCCTCCTCGATGATGTTCCAGGCTTCGTAGGCCAGTCCGATTCCAGCCGCGATGATCAAGAGTCCGACTGCTGTAGATCCGAGGGTTTCGGCGCGGCCATGTCCGTAAGGATGATCCGCGTCTCTTGGTTTCTGCCCCACCTTGTATGTGAACAGAACGATGACATCGGTCATCAGATCGGAAATGGAATGGACCGCGTCCGCGACCATGGCGGTGCTGTTTCCGACGACGCCTCCAAAAAATTTACTGATCGCAAGGAAGAAGTTTGTCGCCGCGCCCACCAGTGTCGCTTTGATTCCCGAATTCATTTTTGTGTGTGAGGTCATTGGGATTCAGTCAGGGTTTGGGCTTCAATTTGGTTTTCCCGATAATTTTGTTCCTGGCCCCGTTCACCAGATACTCTAAAATTTTAACATTGGCTGCAGGAAAAGGGTACGCACTCAGCCTGCTGGGGGAAACCCATTTCCACTGTTTGCATCCGGTTGGACGCAGACGCCCTTTGTTCAGGCAGCAACGAAATACGTGGAGGATTACGCGGAACCGAGTGTAAGAGTGCTTGACCGTCATAATTTTTTTTAGACGAGTGGCGCCGACACCCAATTCTTCCCTGATTTCTCGTTTCAGGCATTCTTCAGGTGTTTCGCCTATTTCCCGTTTGCCGCCAGGGAATTCCCAGAGCCCTCCCATCAAACCGCCCTTCATCCGCTGCTGGATGTAGGTCTTACCATTTTTTAGGATGACTGCTGCACTCACCTCGATTTTTTTTACTTGGACCCTGCGCCTGGTAGGCGGAAAGCGTTCGACGTCTCCCTCAAGTGCTGCTTTGCAGGAGGTGCGCAGTGGACACTCAAGGCATGCTGGGGACTTTGGTGTGCATACGGTTGCCCCCAACTCCATGAGGGACTGGTTGAAATCTCCCACCCGGCGTGCGGGAAGCAAGTTTTCTACAGCCTGCCACAAGTGTTTTTCCGAGGCGGCGGTGGTTCCGTTTTCGTTGAGACGAAATAGGCGGGAGACGACCCGCTTCACGTTGCCGTCGAGGACGGGTGCTTTGAGCCCAAATGCGATACTGGCAATGGCACCCGCCGTGTACCGTCCAACACCGGGAAGGTCCAAGAGACCCTCCACTGTATTTGGGATGCGTCCGCCCATCTCCTTTACAACGATCCCAGCGGCTTTCCTGAGATTGCGCGCGCGGGAGTAGTAACCAAGCCCTTCCCAGAGTTTCAAAACTTTCTGCTCTTGGGCCGATGCCAATTTCTCGACCGTTGGGAACGTATTCACCCAGCGTGTGTAGTAGGGGAGGACCGTTTTTACCTGCGTCTGCTGGAGCATGATCTCTGAGACCCAGATGTGGTAAGGATCGTCTGTTTCTCTCCACGGCAGGTCGCGCTTTGTTTTGTCGTACCAGGTGAGAAGTTTCTTTTGGATGCTTTGCATGAATTAATTAGCAACCTGCTGGATGTAGGGCTACCGGAGAAGCTCCGGTGCAACTGGGCTGTTTACGCAGCAGTTCGCATTGATTTTAGAACAAGGTGCTGTTATTGCCTCCACGGCGAGTGGTCCGGTCAAACACCGGTAGTTTCTTTGCTCCAGATCTGTTTATGGAGCTGGGTCTGCAGGCGAACGGGAAGGTTGTCCTCGAGAATCCATTCCGTCAGGTCTTTCAGATGGAGTTTATCGAAGACAGGCGAGAACAGGACGTGTGATTTCTTATGGAGTTCGTGTTTTTTGAGAACCGACCGGCTCCATTCATAGTCGGCACGGTCGGCGATGACGAACTTGATTTCGTCGACTGGGGAGAGATGATTCAGGTTACCCCAGTGGTTTTTATCTGCTTCGCCGCTTCCAGGACATTTGAGATCGATGATTTTAATGACTGGAGAAGGCACATCGGCGACGGAGAGCGAACCGCCGGTCTCCAGCATAACGCGGAAATTCTCTCTAAGAAGCGCGTCCATGAGAGTGAACACCTCTTTTTGCAGCAGAGGTTCTCCGCCAGTGATCTCGACCAGCCTGATACCGAAGGATTGAACCTTCTCTACTACATCTCGAACTGACATTTTTTTGCCGCCGTGGAAGGCGTGGGCCGTGTCACACCATACGCAACGCAGGTTGCATCCGGTCAGGCGCACGAACACGCAGGGTAGACCTGTATGCGAAGACTCTCCCTGAATGCTCTTGTAAATTTCTGTGACTTCCAGCATGAACCAATTCTACACTGTATGGGTTCCCTTTTTAAAGACTCGTGTCCACAGGGGCCGTCGAAGTCGAGGAACTCGGTTCTCGGTCGAGTTGTCGAATTGATGTTGGAGACTCTCCTGTTTCCAGGGCCTTGGGTACCGGTGATTGGACTAAGAAAGTTCCCGCGGAAACGAGGAACAAAATTTTCATGGGATCAGGTAAGTTTTTCCTTTAAAATCAGTCTTTTCACTTCGATGTAGAAACCTTGTGGGGGGTAAGAGCTAAATGAAACCCGTTGTAACCGTGAGCAATATTTTTCCTCAAGTGGCTCTTGACCGGTTGGACCCTGAATGTCAATTGAGAACGAATGAGTCGGGAAAAAGCCCGACGGCGGAGGACCTTGGTCGGATGGCTGCGGAAAGCGAAGCCATCATCACCTATTTATCGGACAAAATCGACAGGAGTATTATCGACCGCGGAACCAAGCTGAAGGTCATCGCCAACTACGGGGCCGGATTCAACAATATCGACGTGAATTATGCGCGAGTTAAGGGTGTCTGGGTCACCAACACCCCGGGGGTTCTGCACGAGACAACAGCGGACCTCACTTGGGCGATGATCCTCGGTGTGGCGCGCCGGATCGTGCCGGCGGACCGTTTCACACGGGAAGGGGAATTCCACGGCTGGGGCGCAAAAATATTTCTCGGCGGTGATGTTTACGGCAAAACCCTGGGGATTGTCGGGTGCGGCGAGATTGGTAGGGCGGTGGCACAGAGGGCCTTTGGGTTCAGTATGAGGGTTCTTTACCACCAGAGAAACCGCCTGCCTCAGTCTGAGGAGAAGCGGCTGGGTGCCGAGTTTGTATCCCTGAAGCAACTGTTGCAGGAATCCGATTTCATCACTCTCCATGTACCGTTGACCGAAGAAACGAAATACATGATCGGGAAAGAGGAGATCGAGCTCATGAAACCGACCGCCTGTTTCATTCACACGGCTCGTGGCAAAGTGGTGGATGACAAAGCATTGGTCGAAGCGCTCAGGGAAAGGCGGATAGCAGGTGCGGCTCTCGATGTGTACGAAAACGAGCCGGAACTGACCGATGGCATGACCGAATTGGATAACCTCCTCCTGTTACCCCACATTGGGAGTGCCAGCGTGGAGACCCGCGACCGCATGGCCTTG
>CAJWLY010000075.1 GCA_913043155.1 uncultured Nitrospinaceae bacterium
TAGGGCGATTTCTTTGGACCGGAAGTTCTTCACCTGAAACCACGCAAGGGTCCGCTGTGGTGTTTTCTGCTGAACGGTGAGGGAGGCCTTCTCTACCTGGCTAGAGTTTTCTTCCAGACCCAGTACGAGGTCGCGAACTTCCAGCCGGGAGTCAGTACGTATTGGATTGAGACTCGAACCGCCCACGGAACCCTGCACCTTGACAGATCCGGAGATGGTTCCCGCTGTCGGTGTCCATTCAGCGGTTTTGAAGAATTCGACCGAAGCGAGGTTCAGTCCTTTCAGTCGGGTATTCGAATTGAATGTTCCCTCAAGGCTTCCTTCCAGTCTCTCGGGCAGGTTCACCACCAGACTGGAAAGAATGTTTCCCTCCCCGAGGGCGCCCGTGACTTGGTAATTGAGGACTCGATTTTGCCAGATACCTTCTCCATCGAGACGAGGTAGGATGATATTTTCAAGAAGTGTATTTGCAGGGGGTTCGATCTCGAGGTCTTTAATTTGGAATCCACTCTTTATGACAAGTGCCTCGAGCGGGTTGTGATTGGGGTCTATCAAACCTTCCACATGGATGAATACTTGTTCTACCTGCCCGGACTTCAACTCTGGTGGGATTCTGCTGCCGGGTTCAGCAAAGGTTTCGGCGAGCGCGTTGAGGTCGGTGAGGGGAAAGGGTTCCGAAGCCAGGTGCCCATCTACTTGGATGAGCGAACCCAGAATATCGCCGACTTCCAAGGTTCCCTTTAAGTGCAGGTTCTTTATTTCCACCTGCGACAACTCGCCTGTGACATTGATCCGATTCGAATCTGAGCGTGAGAGGTCGAACCGGGCATTGACGTGGACGGGGATTTCCGCTGTCGGGAGAGAACCCTTTGCTGAGTGCAGAAGAGTCAGTTCCCCACCCCGAACCTCCACGGTGCGCAAAGACAAGTCGGGTCGATTCAGGATATTCCACACCGGTTCCATTAAATCTGACGCGGGAAGAAGTTCAGGTACGGTTTTACTTTCAGGCCGGGGCTCCTCAGCGGGTTTTCCTGTAGATGGCGGGGCAGCAGGGGGTGAGGCTGGGCGCACCGTACCCAGAGATATTTTCATTTTCGGTTGGATCAAGGTGATGCTTTGGATCTTCAGTTCCCGACTCAAAAGGGGTTCTAGTTCTGCATCGAGGAAAAGGGCATTTGCCGCGAAGATTTCGCGGGCACCGTCGCTAGAACGAACTTTCAGACCACCACAACGTAGTTCCAGACCGTGAGAGAGGCTTAGATTCAACGATTCGATTTCAATGGGGAGTCCGGTTGCGCGGCTCAATCCGTCCATGATCGGACGGCGGAACGAATTCAGATCCAGAAAGAGGGCTCCAACGAGGAGGACCCCGATCAGGAGTCCGACGGTCAGAACGAATTTAAGGGATCTGCGGAATAATTTCGCGACCGGACCCTTGTTTTCCGGTTCGGGCATAAGTTAGCTCAAGTTACAGGTGAAATCTGCCGATTCTGGAAGAAGCGGGAAGTATGACTAAAGATATGAAAATTAAGACACTTTCGGTCTGCCCGGCAGTCGAGCGATATGTTAGACTCGTCGCTATCCGGGTTAAATAAAGGGAACGATAAAATCATGAGATTATCCGGGAAACTTCGCGGATTTTTGATCATAGTAGTGGGTATTGGTTTTTTGGCGTTACTCGTCCGTGATGGGACATTCCAAGGATTGTTCCTTGGGAAGAAAGACCATGAACTCACGTTAAGAGATTACGAGTTTAAGCCGGCCACACGCAAGGATATTTTTCAGAAAGTTCTGGCCACTGGCACGGTAACGCTCAAGACCGGCGCCGAGGTAAAAATCGGTGCGCGCATTTCCGGTCAACTGGATAAGCTGATGGTTAAAATCGGTGACTTTGTACGTGCCGGGGATACCATCGCAACGATCGAGCACGAAGACCTTCTGGCGCGGGTCGCCCGGGTGAGGGCGGACTTGAAGACGGAGAAAGCGCGTCTGGAAAAAATCCGCAATGAAAGGCCGCTGGAAATTAACAAGTCAAGAGCCACGTTGGAGGAACTCAATGCCCAGTTCAGCTTGGCCGAAAAAATGCTCGTGCGCAATCAAGCCTTGAAAGAAGAAGGGGTGGTCTCGGACAAGGTGGTCGACGAGGCGGAGGAGCGGGTGATGGTGTTGGGCGCGCAGATCAAACTTGCGGAAGAAGAATTAAAACTGGATGAATCTCGCCTTGAAAGTGATACTCGCCTGCAAGAGGCCGTCGTCGAGAAGGCCAGGGCCACTTTGAGAGAGGAAAGGACACGGTTGTCCTACGCGACTATCACCGCAACCATTGATGGGATAGTGGCCTTCGTCTCGACTCAAGAGGGTGAGACTGTGGTGGCCGGGCTTAGCGCACCGACCTTCGTTACCCTTATCGATCTAAGCAAGTTGGAAGTGACCGCCTTCGTGGATGAAACAGACATCGGCAAGGTTAAGGTGAGGCAGAAGGTCAAGTTCACTGTCGATGCTTATCCCGAAAAGTTTTTTGCGGCCAGGGTGCGTGAGATTCACCCAAAAGCGATCATCAAGGACAACGTTGTCAACTACGAAGTCATGCTGGAAATCGACAGAAAAAATATTTTTCTTCTACGGCCAGAAATGACGGCCAATATTGTTGTTACTACCGGCGTGCGCAAGAATGCGCTGACTATCCCGCGTGGCGCGGTCAAGCGGTTGGGTAAAAAATCTTTTGCTGTAGTGAAATCTAACGGAGGGGCTGCCGAAAAAATCATCGAACTCGGCTGGCGCGACGGTGACGATCAGGAAATAGTATCTGGCCTTTCCGAAAACGAAGGAGTTGGTGTCCTCATCAAGCCCAAAGAAGAAAAGAGTAGCAGGCGCCGGAGACGGTAGTTATGAGCATTATTGAAATCGATTCTATCTACAAAACCTACCAGGATGAAGGAGTGGAAACCGAGGTTTTGAAGGGAATCTCCATGACCGTCGAAGAAGGTGATTACATCAGTATCGTTGGCCCTTCCGGGGCGGGGAAAAGTACGTTGATGACCATTCTGGGATGCCTGGCCCAGCCGACCAGCGGGACCTATCTCCTGGACGGAGTCGAGGTCGAGCAGCTCAACGACCAGCAGCTCTCGCGCGTGCGCAATGAAAAAATCGGATTTGTGTTTCAAGCGTTTCACCTGCTTCCCGGGGTCTCCGCCTTCGACAACGTGATGATGCCTCTCCTGTATTGCCATACCTCCCCCGAAGGAGCCGCAGAACGGGTCGAACGCGCCCTCGAGCGAATCGGACTTGGGCACCGGTTGAACCACACACCCGGACAGCTCTCCGGCGGCGAACAACAACGAGTGACCATTGCCCGGTCGCTGATCAACGATCCGAAAATACTTTTCGCCGATGAACCGACCGGAAACCTCGACTCGAAAAACGGAGCGGAAATTATGGCCACTTTCGACCAATTGAATGCTGAAGGACGAACTATAATCGTCATCACTCATGACCCCTCCGTTGCCAAACATGCGCGGCGCATTCTGACTCTGCGGGACGGGCGGATCGAATCAGATCAGACCAATGAGAATTTTCAGAAATCTCACACAAGCTCTGCACGGGCTGCTGCTGAATAAGGGAAACACCTTCCTCATGACTCTTGGGGTCATGATCGGTATCGCCTCGCTCACGGTGATCGTAGCCATCGGGGAGGGGACCAAGGCAAAGGTACTCAACCGCATCGCTAGTCTGGGATTCGGACCCGACTCGTTTTCAGTGTATTCCGGTGCAGGGCGTTTGTTCTTCGGGCGCTCGCGCAATACGACGAGCATGACTTTGCAGGACGCTGACGACATCCGCGCTATGCCCAACGTCCGGATGGTTATTCCCCGGCAACGCACACGGATGAAAATCATTCATAAAAAGGATTTCACTACCACGCGTATCTATGGGGTGACACCGGAATGGCGGTCCGCACGCCAATGGGTGATTACGGACGGAATATTTTTTGGTGATGCGGACATGGAACGGAAGCGAAAAGTCATCGTCCTCGGGGCTACACCTGCGCGAAAATTGTTCGGTGATAAAGATCCGCTCGGAAAAAAGGTGAGGGTGGGACAGGTGTTTTTCGAGGTCATCGGGCTTCTGGAAAAGAAAGGCCTCACGGAAAGCGGTTACGATCCGGACGACCGGACGCTTATCCCGCTCACGACCTCCATGTCGCGCCTGCTGCGCAAGTCTCATTTGCATAGTCTTAAGGTTGTAGCGATGAGCCCTGAACTGGTCGAGGAAACCATGGATGGGGTGACGCAGGTTCTCAGACACAATCATGGTTTGTCGTCTTTGGCGGATGACGATTTTCGATTCATCACTCCGGAAGGTATCATGCAATGGGTCACCGAATCAGAGCAGGCAATGAACCGAATGCTTCTTCTCATTTCCACCGTATCTCTTCTGGTCGGCGGAATTGTGATTATGAATATTCTTCTGGTTTCGATCCGTGAGAGGATTCATGAAATCGGTATCCGGCGCTGCTTCGGTGCGCGGCGATCTGATATCACCCAGCAATTCCTGTTCGAGTCGGTATTTGTTTCGCTATTGGGTGGTGGGCTGGGGATTGCGCTCGGTCTGGGGCTCTCCGTTGCATTGCAGCAATCCACCTTTATACCCGCAAAGATCACGTGGGAGCCATTTGCCCTAGCATTCGGATTTTCCATGATCGTTGGGCTCGTCTTCGGCATTCATCCCGCGAGAAAGGCGGCCTGGCTGAATCCGGACGAAACACTCCGATAATTTTATCGACCGATGAAAAAAACACTCCAATCATTAAATATTGCACTGACTGCATTGAAGTCGCAAAAGAGTAGAACTTTTCTAGCGTCTCTTGGGATCGTGATCGGGATTGCCGCGGTCATCATCATGGTCGCTATTGGTCAAGGATCCCAACAGCAGGTCATGAGTGTTATTGCGAAGATGGGAGAGAACCTGGTGACAATCAATGCAGGTGAAATGAAACGGCGCGGCGGACACCTGCGGCTCACTGGAAATGTGACCACCCTCAACTTGCGCGACGTGGACCATCTCATGCAGGATGTGAGAGGGGTGGCGCTGGCCGCACCGTTCGAGATCAAGCAATTGAAGGTGAAATACCGGCAGTCTTTTATTGAAACAAACGTTGCCGGCTCGACACCGGACTTTTTAGCAGTACGAAATTATGATATTGCCGTGGGCGAAATGTTCTCCGAGCGCGACCTGAAATTCGGCGGCCGTGTCGCCGTGATCGGACAGACTGCCATCAAGAACATGTTCGGTGAAGACGACCCTCTGGGTAGGATCGTGCGTGTCAAAGGTATTCCATTTAGGATTGTTGGGGTGTTTAAATCCAAGGGGCTGGACTCCGATGGCGTAGACCAGGACGATATTTTGCTCATTCCTATCAATTCGATGTTGAGGCGTGTTCTGAATCAGACGCATATTTCCACAATCTATTGTAAAGCTGATTCGCGCCGTAATATTGATCGTGTTGCTGAGCAAATAAAACTCGTTCTCCGTGACCGGCATAAACTTTCTGATGAGGCGGAAGACGATTTCACCATCATCAGCCAAGTCGATCTGGAAGATCTGAAAAAGGAAACCTCGGAGTTGTTTACCCGGCTTATTGTCGGTGTGGCCGCGATTTCGCTCGTGGTCGGGGGTATCGGTATTCTGGCAGTGATGCTCATCTCGGTCAAGGAGCGCACCCGCGAAATCGGCGTTCGCCGGGCCGTGGGCGCAACGAAAAGCGACATCGTTCGTCAGTTCCTGATTGAATCGATCTTGATCGGTCTGTTCGGTGGAGGTGCCGGGATCGCGCTTGGAGTTGGGATCACGCTGGGTGCGGCGGTCTGGGGATCTTGGGATTTGCTCCTCGATTTCAAGTCGGTTTACGTTAGTACGGGGGTGTGCGTGGTGATTGGGATGATTTTTGGGCTGTTGCCTGCCTTCAAGGCATCACGCCTAGATCCCATGACTGCGCTGACCGTGGAATGAACCGGGTTCAAAGTTTCGTGGAAAGAAGGTATATAAAAAGGACCGGCACCCGAATGGATACCGGTCCTTCTTTTTAAGGGGTGTTGCTGGGAGATACCCTCCCCCTTAGGAGGGAGAGTTAGAACCCTGCCATGATGCCACCGTGATTGGCGGCAATCATGCCGATTAACATCGGTAGGGACAACCAAGCATTGGTGCGACTGGCTAGAAAAGCGTATCGCTTTGCTCTGGTCAGCGCATCGCCTTCAAGTTCCCCGGCGATGATTTTTTTCTGGTTGGGCCAGATGATAAACCACACGTTGCCTGCCATAATAATTCCCAGGAGCATGCCGATCATGATTTCCCAACTGTGGATACCTTGCACGGTGCCGCTTCGTAGTCCAAGGTAGTAATACACGATCCCGGTAATGACCGTCCACAGAGCCGCGTGCCGGAAGAAGAACAGAGCACGGGGCAGGATGATCTGGGTATAGGGTTTGGCGGCTCCTTCCTCGGTCATCTTGGGCATGGACTGCACCTGCACCAGATTGAAAAAATAGAGCAATCCAATCCATAAAATTCCGATTAAGACGTGAAGAAATTCAAAGATCCACATATTCTTTTACCCGCTCCTCTTTTTAAAATAATAATTAACTTTGCTGGAAAATCGTGAAGTGTATATCCGGCGGCTGAGGATAACACAGGCCTAAATCTAATCCAGACCGGACTCATTAGCTGTTTCGATGATAAACAGGGGCTGCAGGATTCAAATTTTCTCAGCTAAGACACACTTAATCCTGTCATGGTCCAGAAAGCCCATTTTTTAATTTTGTTTGGTAGGGTGAAGGAGGCCTCCTTTTCCCTGCGATTTAAATGAGAAGAAAGAACAGGAGAACACCCGCAGCGGTGAGATTAAATATCAGGAGGAAAAAAGCCCAGCCCGGAGCAGGGGGGTAGTCACTCCGGGATTGAGAAACTGTCTCGTCATTCGTGGTGCCATCGAGGGTGTCTATTTTTTTCCCCAGGAGCCGGTGGGATTCGGCTAGGGTGGCGTTTTCTGCACGAAGCTTTTCGATGGTATCTTTAAGTTGAAGCCGCTCTACCTTGAGTGCCTTTGTTTTTTCGATCTCCCGGTGCAGTGCTTCCTCGGGTCCGAGCGTGACCGAGTCGTCTTCGTAAGGTTCCTTCCAGTCGTTTGCCATGGCCTTCTTTTGCTTTTGATCGGGCATGGTTCAGGCTTTATCCTCTTCATCCTCGTCGTCATCACTGGAGCGGCAGATGACAAAGAATCCAATCAGCAGGAGGATGCTGGCAATGATGGTCAACACCATGTCCATGGAAAAGCCTCTAAAACGGTTTGGTGGTGGCGAGATGGATCATTCCCGCACCGATCAGAAAAATGGCGATGTGTACCATCATCGCATATTTTTTAGGCAGCATGTCAGCCTGAATCTGTTTCGCGTTGAGTACGCCCAGCACGATCAAAAGAACCAGCAGCCCCAGTTTAGCAACGATCCAGTTGGCTTGCCCGAATGCGCCGGTTTTGACCGTGAGCATGATACCGGAAAAGATGGTGACCGCAAGAATAGGATAATAGATGAGTTTGTG
>CAJWLY010000076.1 GCA_913043155.1 uncultured Nitrospinaceae bacterium
AGAACTCCTTCTTCGTAGTTGATATCGATGATGTTCATGAAACGTTTCTCTCCCTTTTGTATTGTATTTTCCCTGCAATAGCTGGAGTTAGTAATGAATATTGGCCGCCAGTTCGCGCGCTTTTTTTAGAGTCTGTTTTTTATTGGCGACTGAAACACCTTTGATGAGTATTTGCGCGAACTGGAGCGTGGGGTCGTTTGACTCTTCTACTTCCTGCTCGTTTTCCTTGATAAACTTTATAATTTCGGATTCCTTGAGCTGGATGGGCGAACCCGAATTGTCCCTGAGGGGCGTAGTTTTGGAGTTGTCAGATGATTTCAGCTCTTCCGGAATGGGGTCCTTCAGGACGCGGATTTCTGGTGTGATCCCCTGCTCGGTGATGTCCGTGCCCGAAGGCGTGTAATATTTGGAAGTCGTTAGGCGCAGCCCGGACCCGCTGCTGGTGCGGAAGATGGTCTGGACCGAACCTTTGCCATATGAATTTTCCCCGATGACAAGAGCTTTTCCCGAATCCCTGAGGGCTCCTGCAACGATTTCCGACGCGCTGGCGCTGTACTGGTTGATAAGAACGACCACCGGCATGAAATGCAGGGTGTTTTTGTATTTGGCCCGGTACTCCTTATAGTCGGACTTTTCTCTTCCCTGGGTATACACAACGAGCCGGTTACGCAGTAGAAAGTGACTTGCTACCTTGACCGACTGCTCGAGGAGCCCGCCCGGATTATCCCGCAGGTCGAGTATGAATTCTTTCGCCCCATCACGTTTTGCCTTGGTGAGAGCATCCCTCAACTGGTCATGGGTTTGCTTGGAAAAACTGCTGATCTTGATGAGTCCAACGTGATCCTTCAGAGGCTTATATTCTACTGTCTCAATGGAGATGACCTCCCGGGTTAACATGTAAGTGCGTTCGCGGTCGTCGGCTTTCCTGTAGAGCGAGACGGTGACCTTGGTGTTGGGGTAGCCTCTCAGCATATCGGCCAGTTCGGCGATCTGGGTTTCCTTGACCTTTTTGCCGTTGACCTTGACAAAGGCATCGTCCGGCAGGATCCCGGCGCGCTGGGCCGGGGAATTTTTCATCGTTTTCACCACGTAGAGCCGGTTGTCTTTCATTGTGATAACCATTCCCAGTCCGCCGTACTTCCCTTCTGTATTCTGCATGGATTTGTTAAGGGCGTCCTCGTCCATGTATTGGGAATAAGGATCCAGTGAACTCATGAGTCCGGTTACAGCGGCGGTTTCAAGCTCCTCTTTGCTCAGTTTACCGTCCGGCTCCTCAAGCAGGAAGTAATAGGCTTTTTTGAAGGCTTTCAGGTTTTGGTCCCAGTTGAAGTTGAGTTGATAGTGGATGGTTGAGTCGGCCCGGGAAATGGACTGGCCTTCCGGGGTATCTGTGGCGACGATATTTTCTTCGTTGACCGAGCGGACCATCTCATTGATAGCGACGGTAAACATTTTTTTAAAGTCGGGGGGATAGACGTATTTATCTCGCACCAAGTTCACGACTTCTTCGAAGAGTTCCAGGTCGTTACTGAAGAACCCGGCCTCGGCTGTTGGTATGAGGACAGAGACGGATCTGTCGGGTCCGGTCGGAAGTAATAGAAACAGCCCTATCAGGGTTGCCGTTGTGAAAGCAAGCGTTCTTTTAAATATGCGTTGGATCATCGTCTCTGGTTCGCGTCAGTTGCGGTGTGTCTTACCGCCTAGTTGGGAACTGCTAGTTATAGCTCAAAATATCTTCAATAATGAGGTCCAGATTTTCCGTCATCTTGTCTACGTCGCCGCCCGAAAGGCTGGGGGCAACTTTCAGCACACCGTTGAGAATGAGCGTCGGGGTTTCGTTGGCGTTGTACTTCTTGGCCAGAGCGAGCGACTTGTTGAGCTTATCCTCGATGGCTTTTGACTTCATTCCCGCTCTCATTTCATCTTCGATCTTGTAATGCATGGATAAGCGCTGGACGACCCTGGGTTGGAAAATATTGATGTGGAGCTTGAAGTTGGTGTCGAACAATTCCTGGGTGAACTTTTCTTCGATCCCCAACTCGTCAGTAATGTAATAGGCCTTCGCCGGGAAAGTGGTTTGCTCGCCCCAGTAAATAGGATATTTCTTATGGAACAGCTTGTCCTTGTATTTGTTATGCAGTTTTTTTACTGCCGTCAGGAAGTGGTAGCAGTGCCCACATGAGTAGTTGAAAAACTCCAGCATCTCGACCTGTTTGGCTCCCTTGAGTTTGTCGAGGGAGCCGATGACTTCGTATTTTCCCCGGATTTTATCCCCGGCGAGGGCTGCTTGACCAGGAAAGCCGATCAAAATGGTTAGTAAAAGGACCAATAAAAATTTTTGCGGAAATTTTCTCATAAGATTTTTGATATCCTTCATGGACGCCTCCTAACAAGTATTCAAAACGGTCAATGTTCTATTTTTGGCCAGTATTTGGAAAAATCGAAACGAGGGCTGTGGTTCTTGACGTGGCAAAGTTTGCAGGCCTGGCGGGCGTTCTCCCCGAATCCCGGCTGAGGGTTCGACGCATGGTCCAGACCCGGACCGTGGCACACCTCGCATTGCACATTTTGTAACTTAGGTGTGTCCACTTCGCTGATGAATCCGCCCGGTTGGTCGAGTCCGGTTACATGACATTTCAGGCATTCGGGATCGAATGCCTTGTTGACCCGACTGAGGGTTTCATAGGCGCGGCTATGCCGGGACTTGCTCCACACTTCATGCTCGTCAGAGTGACAGGTCTCGCACGCCTGTTCCGTGGCGTAGACTCGCTTCTCGGTGTTTTGATTCTTGCGGGCTTCCAGCGAAGCGAAAAACAAATCTTCCACCTCCCGATTGTATTCCTCATACCATTTTATCATTTCGGGATCTAGTTTTATATTCGAATCCAGGCGAGCCATGTGCTGATCAAACGATTTCCGGCCGACGCTGTCTATGCGGACTTTTAATTCCCCTATTTTCTGTCCTCTCGGCCCCGGTTGAACGAAAACTTTCCCGTCCTTTTTTACCGGGGTCATGTCGATATTGTCGGTTTCCTTTTCCATATGACCGTTGATGACAACGTCCACCCCCTCCAATTCCAGGAGAGGTAGGGCTTTTTCACGTTTCGTGTGAGTGAGCAGAACGATTAGGTCTGGTGTCTCCGATTCCTGAAGATTTTTGACTAGGGCCCGGACGGTTTCTTCTGGGTTGGTCACGCGAGCGCCGGAGTGAGTTACGGAATAAAATAGGTCCGGATCGGCCACAGCTAGAAGAGCGACTTTGAGCCCGTTTCCTAAATGCCGGATCCGCGTGCGAGCCGGATGAAAATTTTGCATCTCCAAGTTGCTGAGGAGCCACGGGATCGATTTTTTTTGCTCAAGAAATGCTTCCCCGTATACCAGGTCCTTGTCGCCCGGAACCACTGCATCGTAATTCAGTCTGGACATGGCCTGCATTATGTAGCGTGCCTTGATTTTGCCTTGGCGTGTGGGTTCCTTGAAACTGTCGCCGGTGTCCACGAATAAAGTATTTTCCGCGTTTGCGGCGAACCGTTTGAAAAAAGTCATCCGTCGTTCAAATCCGCCCTGATCCTCCTCTTTGGCACAGCCACATGGCTTGAGCTCGCCCAGAGAGTTTCCACTGTAGATGATGAGCAATTCGCGGGGGAGCATTTCGGCCACCGCCCAGGCCCCGCCCAGCACCGAGAGGACAGTAAGTAAAGCAATCCAGACTATTAAAAAGCGCTCTTTATTCATGGTCCAAGAATATCCGAAAACTTTTAACAAGGCAATCAGGCTTTCCCCGAGAGACTCCACCAGTTTCTGGTTTTCTTTTTTTCATAAGGATGTTCGTATCATAAGGCAATCAGCAGGTCCCTGTTCGATTATAAAGAATCATTGCTGTCGCAAATTTTCGTTTGACTGTGACCCTATTCAAATAGGATAAAGCGAGTTACCATAGAGCCTATGGAGAAATTTGAAATTCACATGCACTCCACTTTTTCGGATGGAGAGTTCAGCCCAACGGAACTGGTGCGTATTGCTAAGAAAAATGGGGTATCGGTTCTTTGTCTAACCGATCACGATACGTTTGAAGGCATCGAAGAGTTTGTCGGGGCGGCGAAATCCGAGGATATTTACGCTTTTCCCGGCATTGAAATCACCGTGCGGTACCGAGACTTCACTCTCCATCTCCTCGCGTACTTTGAGTCGGCGCAAAGTTTGTCCGCCGAGCTGAAAGGGCAGGTGAAAGATATGAGCGGACGGCGGGAAAAGCGCATGCGCGAACTGGTCGCGCGCATCAACAAAATGGTGCCAGAAAAGTTTCGGGGAACTATCGAGTTCGAGAATGTTGGTCGCAACGCCGAGGGCATCTTGGCTCGGCCTCATCTGGCTAGGGAAATGGTGCGGTTGGGGATTGTTTCGACGACCAAGGACGCTTTTGACCATTACCTCGTAGAATATAATGTCGAATACGAGAACTTGGGAATAAAAGAAGCTATCCAGCTCGTCCGCGAGTGCGGGGGGGTTCCCGTGCTGGCGCATCCAGGAGAGCGGTCCTACTCATTATATAATCCGGCGAAGGGCCGCGCCTATGAGGACGTACCTGGCATGGTGAAAGAGCTGAAATCGTTTGGCTTGCTCGGTATGGAGTGTGTGTACCCCTACCACGAGCGAATAGGCAAAGTGAAGTATTACGAAGAACTCGCAAGGCAGTACGGGCTCATCATCACAGGAAGCCGCGACTTTCATGGGTCCGTCACCTACCAGTCAGAGCACCTGCTTGGCGCCACTAAGATGGGCTCCCAATTTATTGGTCAGTTCAAAGAAGTCTGGGCCGGATAACCTTGGGTAACTGGAAACCTGTTTTCTTACGTAAAGCGACTTAACGCAGAGAGTGTCGTTTAAACTACACATCTAATCAGGGAAATCACTTGTTGGGCAAAGATTTTCTTAACAGGAATCAGGAACCATGAACTGGTTCTCGGGAGTTGGTTTTTAAAACATCTTTTCTTGGCGGCTTTGCGGCGGGGGCGTGAGGCCGAGATGGCGGTAGGCGGTTTCGGTGGCAACTCTGCCACGTGGCGTGCGTTGGATGAATCCGGATTGCATAAGAAAAGGCTCGAGCACGTCTTCGATAGTGTCTTTCTCTTCACTGATCGACGCGGCAAGGCTCTCCACGCCGACCGGGCCGCCCTTGAACTTTTCAATGAGGGTTCGTATGAGCTTATGGTCCATTTTGTCGAGCCCGAAATGATCTACTTCCATCATTTCCAGTGATTTCTCCGCGACGTCTTGTGTGATGATACCGTCGGCTTTTACCTGAGCGTAATCGCGTACGCGGCGGAGTAGTCGATTAGTGATACGTGGTGTACCCCGTGACCTGCGGGCAATTTCGGCCGCACCGTCGGAATTGATTTCGATGTCGAGAATCGATGCGGAACGTGTGACGATGATTGCCAATTCTTCCGCACCGTAATAGTCCAGCCGATGTACTACGCCGAAGCGGTCGCGGAGCGGAGAGGTGAGGAGCCCGGCCCGTGTTGTTGCGCCTACCAACGTGAACGGCGGTAGTTCTAGCTTGATCGACCGAGCGCTCGGACCTTGTCCGATCATGATATCCAGCTTGTAATCTTCCATCGCCGAATACAGGATTTCCTCGATGACGTTGGATAGGCGGTGGATTTCATCGATGAAGAGGATGTCACCTTTTTTTAGGTTGGTGAGGATAGCGGCTAGGTCGCCCGACTTTTCGATGACTGGACCCGAAGTGCTTTTGATATTGGCTCCCATCTCTGATGCAAGGATGTTCGCCAGTGTTGTCTTACCGAGTCCGGGCGGGCCGTAGAACAAGACGTGGTCGAGGGCTTCGCCGCGCATGCGCGCGGCGGAAATGAAAATTTCCAGGTTTTTCTTTATCTGGTCTTGCCCAACATAATCGTCGAAGGTATCCGGCCTCAGTTTCGCTTCGAACTGGACTTCTTCCTTGTCGAGCGCGGTTCCTGTAACAGAGTTTTCATCCATGATAATTATTTCCGGTTTATCATTCGATAAGCCACGCGT
Source organism: uncultured Nitrospinaceae bacterium (assembly GCA_913043155.1). Classification (GTDB taxonomy): domain Bacteria; phylum Nitrospinota; class Nitrospinia; order Nitrospinales; family VA-1; genus CAJWLY01. The sequence continues at coordinate 6,043 of CAJWLY010000076.1, forward strand.
TCTCCTCCATGACGTGAGGGAGAGGACACTTTTTTTTGCGGCTTAGCCCTTTTGCGTGAAGTCTGGTTTTTACCATAACTTGTGAGGCTTGGTCAGGATAGCAAGTTTAAGCTTTTTTTGATGAGGTTTTCCAAGGAGACTTTTTGTTGTCCCTGGGAATAAATAGATTTCAACGTTTTTTCCACCTCGTTTTTCTTGTAACCGAGGTTGACTAGGGCAGACAGCGCATCGTCGAAGAGTCCGTTACGCGGTACAGAGTCTTCCGTCTTCGCGGCAAACTCCCGTGAGATGTTCGCTAGCTTATCGCGCATCTCCAGCGTTAGCCGTTCTGCCATTTTGCGTCCGATTCCGGGTATGGTGTTGAGTTTGCCGACGTCGCTGGAATTGATGGCAGACAGCAGGTCTGCAGGGGACATGCCTGAAAGAATTGTCACCGCCAATTTGGGTCCGACTTTATTGATGGTGATGAGTTGCTCGAAAATCTTCAGCTCTTCCTCCGTATAGAATCCGAAAAGTTTAAGTGCTGCTTCGCGCAGGTGGGTGTGGATGTTCAGGGATACCTCGCGGCCTACGTCTGGCAACGCGTAGAAGGTGGACAACGGAACGAAGACCTGATAGCCCACACCGTTGACATCGACCACGATGTGATCCGGCGATTTGTGAGTGAGCTTGCCCGTGAGATGCGCGATCATGTTCCCTGGGCCTGAAGCCGCTCGTTGGCTGACGCGGCATGGAGGTGACAGATGGCGATAGCCAGCGCGTCCGAAGAATCGAACGGTTCCGGCTTTTCCTTGAGTTTTAGAAGTGCAGTGACCATATCCTGCACCTGTTCTTTTTCCGCTCGCCCGTAACCGACGACCGCCTGCTTGACTTCCAGTGGGGTGTACTCGGCGATGGGTTTATTCTCGTTGACGGCAGCGAGCAGGATGGCTCCGCGTGTCTGTCCCAGTTTCAGTGCCGACTTGGCGTTACTGGCAAAAAACAGGTCCTCTACCGCTACTTCATGGGGGTTGAATTTCTGGATCGTTAGAACGAGTTTGTCGTAGATAGCTTTGAGGCGGTCGGGGAAGGGGGCACTCGACTTGCTTTTTATGCTCCCCCAGTGGACCACCTGAAGGCTGCCTCGAATTTCTTCGACGATGCCGTATCCGGTACAGTTGCTTCCCGGATCGATGCCCATTACGCGCATAGGTTTTCCAGGGTCGGATTTTGGGATGCGAGTTTAAGGGGAGTCAACATAATCAACTCGAGAAGGTAAAAAGAATGATTCCTGCACAAATGGTCAGGATTCCTGCTCGATGGCTGCCATCACCTCATCGGTGATGTCGAAGTTGGAATAAACCTTCTGGATGTCATCGTGATCCTCTAGTTCATCCATCAGGCGAAGCAGTGATTTGCAGTGTTTCTCCTCGACGCCCACCGTATTTTGTGGTAGGCGGGTCAGTTCCGCCGATTCAACTTTAATGCCAGCGCTATCGATTGCCTTGCGCACCGATTCGAAATTCTCCATGGGGGTGGTGATCTCGT
>CAJWLY010000077.1 GCA_913043155.1 uncultured Nitrospinaceae bacterium
CAACCACCTCGTAGAGGAAATCTGGTTCTGTGCGGGACGCGTCTTCCGGAGAGAATTCGATGTCATCGCAGAATTTTTTTCCGAACCGGACCGCGTCTGTTGCCATTTTGATGATTTCCGTCTTGCTTTTCAGCAACTTGTGGTCACGGTGCGTTTTTGAAGTGGATAGAAAAATATGAATTCTTGGAGATTCTGCTTTCTCCAGGGCCCGTGCAGATGCCTCGATGTCCTTTTCCAACGCGCGGGCGAGTCCGGCCACCGAGGACCCCTTAATCTCGGTTGCAATTTCTCTTACAGAGTCGAAATCTCCAGGCGAAGCGACGGGAAACCCCGCCTCGATAACGTCTACCTTCAGCAAAGCCAGTTGACGGGCGATCTCAAGTTTTTCCTTTCGGTTCAAACTTGCGCCGGGGCACTGTTCCCCGTCCCGCAACGTGGTATCGAAGATGATGAGCTTTTCAGGTTTCATGACTGCTCGTAACTTATGTTAAAGGTGAGTTGCCAGCATATGGCCGAGTGGCTTCTGTTAGTCAATTGCTTCCAGCACTTTAAAACCAGCCTTTTCGATGTCTTTCACCACGGACTTCGTTTCGCAAAGGTCGAGGCGAAATGAGTAGACTGTTTTCTTGCTAGCTGCTTCTGGCTCTAGGCCGACGCTGATTATGTTCAGCTCATGGTCATTGATTATTTTGGAAACTTTTTCAAGATCTTTTGGGTCCTTTCCTACCGCGACGTCGATGCGCGAGCTGGCGTGAAGGATCCCCATTATATCGATGAAAAGACCCACGATGTCCATGACGGAAATGATCCCTACCAGTCCTTGGTTTTGAACTACCGGAAGAGCGCCTATTTTATTTTTATAAATAACAAGAGCCGCATCCTCTACGTTTGTGTCCGGAGTGACTGTAAGCAGTGTTTCCGTCATATGGTCCTGTATTTTCATTTTCGATGGATTCGGTGCTTTTGGGTCAGTAGGGCCGCTGCCAATGAAAGCGTTGCGGATATCGCTTTCAGTAATGATTCCCAAAAGCCGGTTCCTTTCGACCACCGGCAAGTGGCGTATCGAATGCTTGACCATCAATTCGTGGGCCTCGAGAAGCGATTGGGTTTTCTTTGCAGTGAACGGTTTTTTGAACATGATCTCTTCGACGATCATTGCGATCTCCTTCTTTCGTGTGTAGGGCCTTATCGGGAAAACCGGAAACCGATTATCTGGCACGGAGCGTTTCATAGGTCTGCGAGCCCATGAAAAACAATCCGCGGATGTAGATTTTTCTTGCGAACGGGCGGGTCACGGCCAACCCATCTCATCATTTTTACCAGAATTTCCTTCAATATTACAATTATTTAAGGCCCCTCTGCCACATATTTGATGAATTCTTCTTCAACCCCTCCAATTGGTCAACACTCACGGGAAAATTTTTTTAGGGTAATCTCGCCTCCAAATATTGTAAAATGCACGTTTCCTGCGACTGCTACTTTTCAAGCTTTTGCCATAAGAAGCCCTACGCCCGCAACCCCCTGTTGCGCCGGAATCCATGCAAACCGTTACTAAGGAGGAGACTCTGTTTCGGTCGGGTGGGTAGGGAGCGGGCGCCTCGGGAAGAAAACCCAACTAATTTTTGTAAATACATAATAATTAAAGCTTTTAGGCTTTAAATATTAACGCTTCTTTAGTAGTGCTTTTGGAGTATGGCTGTAAGTACTTATAAAATAATCATTTTCAATCTGGCGCATAATTTGATATCCTGCGCGGCCGGTTTGGGCCAAAACTAGAGGCAATTGGGCGGGGCGAAGTGGGTTGATGTTCGCCCCGTTTTTAGTTAATCAACTGAAAAATAATAGTTTTAAATTTTCTATATGGCTTATCCCAAGAAACAGGGGTTGTACGATCCTGCTCACGAGAAGGAAAATTGTGGCATTGGATTTGTCGTTAACTTAAAAGGCAAACGGTCCCACGAAATCATTCTCCAAGGGCTGGAGGTGCTCAACAAGCTGGAACACCGTGGCGCTTGCGGGAGCGATCCGCTCACGGGAGACGGGGCCGGGCTCCTCATCCAGATACCCCACAGGTTTTTCGAGACCCAGTGCGCGAAAGAGAATATCGCTTTGCCCGGTCCGGGGAAATACGGGACCGGGCTGGTCTTCTTTCCCAAGGATGTGCGTATTCACGCCTTCTTGGACATTTTCAACAAGGTCATCAAACGCGAGGGACTTTCCCTCTTAGGCTGGCGCAAGGTCCCGGTGGATAATACCACCATAGGCCGCGTCGCGCGGGAAGCGGAGCCGGAGATCTGGCAACCCTTCATCGGCGAAGGAGAGGTGCCCATTGATCAGCAGGAACTAGAGCGCAGACTGTATTGCGTACGCAAACAGGTTGGCCGCGAAATTCATTTGTCCGGTCAGGCTGAGTTCTATGAGTCGTTTTACGTTTGCAACCTGTCCACACGAACGTTCTGCTACAAGGGACAACTCATGTCCCGTCAGTTGGCGACCTATTTTCTGGATCTCAGCGATCCTGAGCTTGAATCCGCTCTTTCCTTGGTTCATTCACGGTACAGCACCAATACCTTTCCTTCGTGGGGACGGGCGCAACCGATGCGGTTCATCGCCCATAACGGAGAGATCAACACCGTCCGGGGTAACCAGAACTGGATGCGCGCCCGGGAAGGGATGTTTGAGACGGACCTTTTTGGCGATAATGAACGATTTCTTCCTGTCATTCCGCCTGGCGGAAGTGATTCCGCTGATTTTGATCAGGCGCTGGAGATGCTTACACTGACCGGGCGCTCGCTTCCACATTCGATCATGATGATGATCCCCGAACCGTGGACTGGGCATGAAACCATGGACGAACGCAAAAAGGGATTCTACGAGTTTCATGCCTCCATGATGGAACCATGGGACGGCCCGGCTTCCATCGCTTTCACCGATGGTGAGGTCATCGGCGCCGTGCTTGACCGCAATGGGCTACGTCCTTCCCGGTACGTAGTGACAAAGAACGATCTGGTTGTGATGGCCTCCGAGGTGGGTGTTTTGCCGATCGATGAAGCCGATATCGCGTTCAAGGGACGGCTACAGCCCGGAAAGATGTTCCTGGTAGATCTGCGTGAGGGACGGATCATCGCCGATGATGAAATCAAGGAGCAGATTTCAACGCAGCGCCCCTATACCCTCTGGGTTGCGGAAAACCAAGTGAACCTGAAAGACCTTCCAAGCACCCCCGATCCGTTTCAGCCCGACTTCGAAACATTACGCGCGCGTCAGATGACATTCGGTTATACGACCGAGGATATCAAGTTCCTTATTTCTCCGATGATTGATAAAGGCGAGGAGGCGACCGGTTCCATGGGAAATGACACGCCCCTGGCCGTTCTTTCGCAAAGACCGCAACTGCTGTTTCAATATTTTAAGCAACTTTTTGCCCAAGTGACCAACCCGGCCGTAGACTCCATCCGTGAAGAACTGGTGATGAGCATGGATGTGACCCTGGGAAAAGAATTGAACCTTCTAGCCGAGTCGCCGGACCATTGCCGCAAGCTTAAGCTGTCCCATCCTATTCTCACCGTTCATGAACTGGAACAGATCAAAGCGCTGGACCAGCAGGGAATGAAGACCGTAGTTCTTCCTACCGTTTTCTCTTCAGGCGATGGCGAAGCCGGGCTAGAGAAAGGGATGGAAGAGCTGTGTGGTAAAGCTTCCCGTGCGGTAAAAGACGGGGCGACCATTCTTGTCCTTTCCGACCGGAATATGGATGCCGATAACGTCCCTATCCCAAGCCTCTTGGCTGTTGCTGGAGTGCACCACCATCTGTTGCGCGACAAAACCAGAACCAACGTTGGACTGGTTATAGAATCAGGAGAGCCGAGGGAGATGATGCATTTTGCCTTGCTCGTCGGTTACGGTGCCGGTGCTGTGTGCCCTTACCTTGCTTACGAAACGGTGGCGGAAATCGTGAAGGAAAATATTGTTGGCAAAAATATAAACCTCCGTACAGCGATCAAAAATTATATCAAGTCCACTCGCAAGGGGTTGTTCAAGATCACCGCCAAAATGGGGATTTCCACCATTCAGAGTTATCGTGGCGCACAGATATTCGAGGCGGTGGGGTTGAACGAAGATGTGATTGAGCGGTTTTTTACCTGTACCCCCTCGCGCGTGAGTGGGGCCGGGCTCGATGTGATCGCTGCAGAAGCCTTGGCGCGTCACCAGAATGCCTACGCGAAAATCCGGATTACTCCTCCGGTTCTGGACGGGGGCGGAAACTATCATTGGCGAAGGGGCGGCGAGGACCACATGATCAACCCGACCTCCATCGCTCTTTTGCAGCATGCCACCCGGTCTAATGACTACTCGAGTTTTAAGAAGTTTTCTAGGTACGCAGATGCAGAAAACACTCGGCGCTGCACTTTGCGCGGGCTGATGAAATTCAAGAAAAGAGATCCGATTTCTATCGAAGAAGTGGAACCGGTTACCGAAATTACAAAACGTTTTTGTACGGGGGCGATGTCCATCGGTTCCATTTCACGGGAAGCTCATGAAACTTTGGCGATCGCCATGAACCGCCTTGGCGGGAAGAGCAATACGGGTGAAGGGGGCGAGGATCCGGTCCGTTACACGCCCGATTCCAACGGTGACTCCCGACGCAGTAAGATCAAGCAGGTAGCGTCTGGCCGGTTCGGGGTTAACAGTTATTACCTGGCTAATGCCGATGAAATTCAGATCAAAGTTGCGCAGGGGGCAAAGCCGGGGGAGGGCGGACAGTTACCGGGGCACAAGGTATCGGAATATATCGCCATGATCCGGAGCTCGACGCCGGGCGTGTCCCTGATCTCGCCGCCGCCGCACCACGATATTTATTCCATAGAAGATCTGCAACAGTTGATTTTTGATTTGCACACAGCCAATCCAGATGCTGACGTGAGCGTTAAGCTCGTGTCGGAGGTGGGCGTGGGTACGATCGCGGCGGGTGTCTCCAAAGCGCGGGCTGAAGGTGTTCTCATTAGCGGACACGATGGAGGCACGGGTGCGTCGCCACAAACCTCGATTAAACATGCGGGATTGCCCTGGGAACTCGGACTTTCAGAAACCCAGCAGGTTCTTGTAATGAACGATCTGCGCGGACGCATCCGGGTGCAGGTGGACGGACAATTCAAAACGGGACGCGATGTGGTGATCGGCGGAATGCTGGGCGCAGATGAAATAGGGTTTTCTACAATTGCCTTGATCACCATGGGATGCATCATGATGCGCAAGTGCCATCTTAATACCTGTTCGGTAGGTATCGCGACGCAGAACCCTGAACTGCGTAAAAAATTTTCCGGCGTACCGGATCACGTGGTCAACATGTTTACCCTTATTGCACAGGAAGTGCGCGAGATCATGGCGGAACTCGGGTTTCGTAAATTTGAGGATCTCATTGGCCGCGTTGACTGTCTGGAAGGAGAAGATGCGGTTGATCACTGGAAGGTGCAAGGTGTTGACGTATCTAATATCCTGTTTCAGCCGGAGGTTCCGGACACGGTGGCAACCCATAACGTGTGCAAGCAGGATTTGAGTGTGGACCTGGACGATGCGCTTGACCACCAACTGATCAAAGAAAGCCGACAGGCTCTCGACGATAAATATCAAGTGCACCTGGATCATAGTATTGGCAACACCGATCGCGCTGTGGGCGCCATGCTGAGTTACCATATTTCTAAAAGACATGGTGAAAAAGGATTACCTCCCGACACGATTAACATCAATTTCAAAGGATCGGCAGGTCAAAGCTTCGGTGCATTCCTGGCCCGAGGCGTTACGTTCAGCCTGTCCGGTGACGCCAACGATTATCTGGGAAAAGGACTTTCCGGCGGGAAGCTCATCGTCAGCCCTGCGCCGGAATCGACCCTCGTTCCCGAGGAGAACATTATTGCTGGAAATGTGGTTCTTTATGGTGCCACTGCCGGAAAGGTGTTTCTACGGGGAGTAGTAGGAGAGCGATTCTGTATTCGCAACAGCGGGTGCCAGGCTGTCGTTGAGGGCGTGGGTGATCACGGATGTGAATACATGACCGGCGGGGTTGCCGTGGTTCTTGGAGAAACGGGAAGGAATTTCGCTGCTGGTATGAGCGGTGGCATCGCTTATGTCCTGGATCGTAACAATCACTTTAAAATTCATTGCAATCAGGGAATGGTTGACCTTCTCCCTGTCAGCGAAGAAGAAGACGTTGCTTTGCTGAAAGAATTGATTCAGGAACACCGCCTGTATACGGGGAGTACGGTTGCGAAAAAAATACTGGACGAATGGGAGGCAACACTACCTCAGTTTATCAAGATATATCCAACTGATTACCGCCGTGTGTTGGAAGAGAGGAAGCAAAAAAAACTCGAAGAGGTGACCTGTGGGCGCGATTAAAGGTTTTATGGAGCACGACCGGGAGACCCCGGCTCCGCGTTCGATCGATGAGCGGTTGAAGGATCACAAAGAAATCTATCAGCCGTTTTCCGAAGAAAAATACAAGGTGCAGGGAGCTCGCTGCATGGACTGTGGTGTCCCGTTTTGCCAGGGCACAACCGGGTGCCCGTTGGGGAATATGATTCCGGACTGGAATGATATGGTTTATCGGGGCCAGTGGGAAGATGCAGTGGCCATGCTTCTTAAAACCAATAACTTTCCGGAATTCACCGGACGTATCTGTCCCGCACCGTGTGAGGGCGCATGCGTGCTCGGCATCACCGAGTCACCGGTGACCATCTGCAAAATAGAAGAAAGCATCGCTGAAAAAGGGTTTGAGCAAGGCGTGATCAAGGCAAATCCACCGCAAAAGCGAACGGGCAAGAAGGTGGCCATTGTTGGGTCGGGCCCGGCAGGGCTCGCCTGCGCCGCCCAGCTCAATACTGCGGGTCACCTGGTAACCGTTTATGAGAAATCGGATCGCGTGGGCGGTCTCCTCATGTATGGCATTCCGCACTTTAAACTGGATAAGGCCGTGGTCAAGCGCCGAGTGAAGCTGATGGAAGGAGAGGGGATTGTTTTTCGCACCGGCATCAATGTCGGGAGCGATATTTCCGTCGACGAGCTCAGGAAAGATTACGATGCGGTCGTGCTGTGTGGTGGAGCACAAAAGCCGAGAGATCTTCCTTTGGAAGGTAGGGACCTCGACGGCATACATTTTGCGATGGACTTCCTGCCCCAGCAGAACCAGCGCAACGAAGGTGACACCATTCCGGAAAACATTTCGATCACCGCGAAAGATAAAAACGTGTTGGTCATTGGCGGTGGCGATACCGGATCGGATTGTCTTGGTACCTCGCTGAGGCAGGGGGCGAAGAAAGTTTATCAGTTCGAGCTTTTACCACAGCCGCCCGAGAAGCGTGCGGCTGGTAACCCCTGGCCGCAGTGGCCGCGAACGCTCCGCGTCAGTTCCTCGCACGAAGAAAACAGAACTCAGGTGACTGAGTACTGCGTTTCCAGTAAGAAGTTTTCCGGAAAGGACGGT
>CAJWLY010000078.1 GCA_913043155.1 uncultured Nitrospinaceae bacterium
TTCCTTCCTTCAACACCAGAATCTTATCGACGTGCTTTAGCGTCGACAGGCGATGCGCAATGATAATGGACGTCCGGCCCCGGATAAGCTCGCGGGTCGCCTGCTGGATGTGCCGTTCAGTTTCGGTATCGATACTCGACGTCGCTTCGTCGAGTACCAGAATACGTGGGTCTGCCGCCAGCGCGCGCGAGAACGATAGCAATTGTTTCTGTCCGAGCGACAACGTACCGCCACGCTCCCGGATATCTTGTTCGTACTTGCCAGGCAACCTGTTGATAAAATGATGTGAATGAACCGCCTGTGCTACGGACTCCACTTCGGCGAGTTCTAGATTCGGATTTCCCAATCGGATATTGTCTAGAATGTTGCCAGAAAAAAGAAAAACGTCCTGCTGGACCAGGGAGATTTGCCGACGCAAATCGTATTTGCTGATTTCTCGGATAGACACACCGTCCACCAGAATATCCCCCTTGCTGATATCGTAAAATCGACACAGGGCATTGACCAGGGAGGACTTCCCCGCTCCGGTCGCACCCACCACGGCGAGGCTCTCTCCTTCTCTAACCGAAAACGAAATATCTTTTAAAACGTATTCATTTTCCTTATAAGCAAACCAAACGTTTTTGAATTCCACATTTCCGCGCACACGCTCGACAGACAGAGGAATTGGCGGGTCGCTCACATCCTCTGGGGTATCCAGCAGCTCGAAGGTGCGCTCCCCTGAAGCGATCGCAGTCTGAATAACGTTGAATTTCTCGGCCAGATCGCGGATAGGTTCGAAAAATTTCTGCAAATACTGGAAAAAAGCGACTAGCACTCCAAGCTGGACTTCGTCCTGAACGAACCGCCCTCCCCCGTACCAGATCACGAGCGCCATCCCTACTGCACTGAACAGATCAATGGAAGGCAGGTACATAGAATTGTAATGGATCGACCGTAAATCCTCGCGGACTTTATCCTCATTGATCGCCTTGAATTTTTTCTTGTGAGCTTTTTCCCGGTGAAACAGTTGAACCGTCGGCATTCCAGAAAGGTTTTCTTCCAGAAACGAGTTAAGCCTAGTTACGTGAGCCCGATTTTTCCTTAGGGCATCGCGAGCCCTCACTCGGTAGGCGCGGGTAGCCATATACAGTAAGGGAAATACCACGCAAACGACGAGAGTCAACCTCCAATCAAGGTACAGCATCATGCAGAAAATTCCGGCCAAGGTGAACAGGTCGCTGAAAACAAGAATCAACCCGGAAGTCAACATCTCGTTGAGCACCTCGACATCATTGACCACCCGGGTAACGAGTTTTCCTATTGGATTCTTGTCGAAAAACTTAAACGACATCCGGTGCAGGTGGGCGAAAGTCTGCGTTCGCAAATCGTACATGACCTTTTGCCCGATGTACTGCATAAGATAGGTCTGCGCAAACTGGAAGACGAATGCCGTTGCAAGAACCGCCAGATAGATCCAGGCAATCCGGTCCAACCCTTCCATATTAGAGACCGATATGTAATCGTCGATCGCCACTTTGGTGAGGTAGGGACCAGCCAAGTTCAACAGTGAAACAAAGAAAAGGAAGAAAACCGCAAGCGCCACTTGCCCAGAATAGGGTTTCAGATAAACAAGGACACGCTTGAACAGCGCCCAATCTTGATAGGAGTTTTTCAGGCTTTCCTGATGCAGTTCGCTCATTGCAGGGTGATCTTCATTTCCATGGCCAGCACCTGGTTTTTATAGGTATGCGCGTATTCGCCATCCAGGCGGATCAGTTCATCATGCGCCCCTTCCTCAACGATGCGCCCGCCATCCATCATCACAATGCGGTCCGCATCGCGAATGGCAGAGAATCGGTGAGAGATAATCACTGTGGTGATATTCCGGGTAAATTCACGGATGTCGCCAAGGATGTTTTTCTCCGTTTCGGCATCGAGGCTGGAAAACGCATCGTCCAGCACAAGAATGGAGGGATGCACCAGCAGGGCGCGGGCGAGTGCAATCCGCTGTTTTTGCCCGCCGGAAAGGGACACGCCACGTTCACCAATAACCGTTTCCAGCCCGTCGGGAAACCAATCCAAGTCGGGGAGCAATCCGGACCGGCGCACTACGTCATCAATTTCTTCACCCGAGGCCTCGCTTCTTCCCAAGGCGATGTTTTCTCGGATGGTAGCGGAAAATAAAAAAGGTTCCTGATCGACATACCCGATATGCCGTCGCAAGAGAGATAATGGAATTTCACGAATGGGGTGTCCGCCGATGAATAATGTATCTGGAGCCGTGTCGTATAAACGGGGAATCATTTGAGCGAGCGTGGTCTTTCCCGAACCAATCGTACCAACCACGGCAACAATCTGACCGGGAGAAATGTGCAGGCTGATATCCTTTAAATTTTCGCTTGCTGCGCCCGGATAGGTAAAGCTGAGTTTACGAAACTCGATTTCACCTGACAGGGATGAGGAATCCTCTTTCGCCACAGCAACGTCCTGAACCTTCGGTTGCGCAGCGAAAATTTCTTGCATGCGACTCATCGCGGCCTGGCCTTTCTGAGTCAGGTTCACCACATACCCGATCCCCATCATCGGCCACGAGAGCATCAGGAGGTATCCATTGAAAGCCACGAAAGATCCCAGAGTCATCTCTCCGGCGATGACTGCCTTGCCCCCCACCCATAGGAAAACCAGTGCCGCCACACCGATAGTAAACACTAGCGACGGTGTAAAGATGCCGAATAGGCGAGTCACATGGAGATTCTTCCGAATATATTCTTGGTTGAGTTCGGCAAATTTCCGTTTCTCGGTCTCCTCCTGAACGAAAGCGTGCAACACGCGGATGCCTGCAATGTTCTCCTGTACCCGCGCCGTAATACGGGCGAGATGATCCTGTACCGCCTCGTGGCGGCGGCCGATCTCAGGAAGGTATTTGTAAAAAAGAACTGAAAGCAGCGGCAGAGGAATGAGGACCACCATTGTCAGGGATGGATTAATCACAAGCATGAGGCACACGCAACTGACAATCACCACCACGCAATCGATCATAACAAGCAGCCCCAGTCCCACGAAATCGCGCGCCGCACGCAAATCGTTGGTAGCGCGGGACATCAGGTCCCCTATCTCCTGTTTCACAAACCAAACCTTGTCCAGCGTCAGGAGGTGGGAGAAGAGTCCGTTAGAAATGTCAAACTCGACTTTGCGGGACGGACCAAACAGAAACTTTCTCCACCCAAATCGAGATAGAGCCTGCACCGATGCCGCGAGGAAGAGTAGTCCACCAAACCCGGCAAGATCCATGCGCGAAGGACCCTTAGGAAGCGCATCTATAACCAGCTTGAGGAGCCAAGGAATCACTAACCCGGCAACATCGGTGATCAACAGCGCGGCAATACCGACCGCCATCTCGCGTCGGTATTTACGCATATAAGGAAGGTAAGGTTGGATCCTTTTTGGAATCATGTATCTCAAAAAAGGGATAGTTACGGGAGTCGTAACACTGTAGGCATCTCAGGTTACCTGATTTTTAAGCTAAGGTAACTTATATCCCCTCTTTTCGGTCGAGGTAGGCAGTATTCCCCTCATATCGCCTTGTGAGAGAGGACCATGACCAGAGTGCCTAGGCACAGGGCAACCAAATTCTTGTAGCCTTTCTCATGCTCCTCGTACACTGTTGGCAGGAGATCACCAATGGAAATGAACAGGAACGTCCCTGCTGAGACTCCTAGCGCCGTCGCTACGACGTACTCGTCCAAGCCCTGAAGGACGAATACTGCGATCAACGCCCCAAAAGGTGTTGCCAACGAAAAAATAAACATGGAAAGGAGAATCTTGCGTCGTGAATATTCTCCGCCTTTTACCAGCAGACTGCTCAACGCCAGTGCAGCTGGAAACTTGTGGATGGTCACCGCGAGAATAATTACCAGGCTCAAATTCATTAAAGTTCCTGCACCGATGGCGACACCATCAAGAATGCTATGGAACCCAATCCCCACATATGCAGCAACTCCTATCTTGTGATAATCGCATTTCTCCTCTTCGCACGGGTGCACCATGATAAATTTTTCCAGGACAAAAATGAGGAAGAATCCGAACATGACCGGGTACCCGAGTTGGGCTCCCAAAATCGGGCCGATCTCAGGAAGAACATGAAAGAACACCGCCCCCAGGAGAACCCCAGCACAAAAACTGATGACAAGACGGAACACCACCTGCGGCCATAGTTTGAACGTGGGGATCCACCCTCCGATCATGGTGATCGCAAACACGAACAGCAGAAATGGATAAAAGGCTACTTTCTCCATAAAACTCCGGCAGGCGAAAATTTTCCGCCATAATGTTATTAGGACTCAGGTATGCCTGGTTTGAACCAGTTTATTGCTAGTCCTTTGATGTTGAATCGGCTAAGATGGATACAGGAATTCATGATAAAACTCCATGTTATCTTTGCCTGTTGAGATATTTCTGGTGAGTTGGAGAAGTTATCATAAACAGTTTCAATAAGCTACTTGGAATCCGCCGGCCCATCCGCCAAAATCCCCGACGGGCTAACGGACTTACTTCTCTTTCATCTTCATCGGGGACGTCCAACCTCTATGCAAGCGATCATCCTAGCCGGAGGCAGTGGAACACGCTTCTGGCCCAAAAGCCGGGAACAACTTCCAAAACAACTGCTCCAGATCACAGGTCCCGGGACTATGATCCAGAACACCCTCGATCGCCTGTTGCCGCTCGTCCCGGCTTCCAAACACTGGGTCGTTACTAACGAACAACATGCCATAGAAACCTGCCGCCAACTCGCAGCACAGGGATTTTGCGCGTCTCAGCTTCTTGCCGAACCTGTCGGACGTAACACGGCCGCCGCGATCGGGTTTGCCGCACGCATCCTCGGTGAATCGGACCCAAATACAATTATGGGCGTTTTCCCCGCCGACCACGCAATCGCACCCCCCGAACCATTTCGTGATCTACTAAAACAAGCAGAAGCAGTGGCCCAGGAAGGACATCTCGTCACCCTGGGTATCCAACCATCCGCACCGGAAACCGGATACGGATATATCAAACAGGGTGCGGCTCTTGATGGAGGCGGGTTCAGGGTCGAGCGGTTCGTCGAAAAACCCGACGCCCAAACCGCCGCACACTATTTGAAAAAAGGTGGGTACTACTGGAACAGTGGAATGTTCGTGTGGAAAGTCTCTGCACTACTCGACGAATTAAAAACCCATCTCCCAAAACTTTACGAGCAACTCGATGCCATCGCCGCCAACACCCTTGAGGTTAAGGGAAGATACCCCTACCGTAAGTTAAACAAGATCGGACGAGAAATTTTTGAATCCCTCGATCCTATTTCTATAGACTATGGCGTAATGGAAAAATCTAATAAGGCTGTGGTTCTTCCCGCTAACATCGGATGGAACGATGTCGGCACATGGACCGCCCTTACCGAAGTGTCAACAAAAGATTCAGAAGGCAATGTCGTGGAAGGAAACGTAGTGGCGCTCGACAGCACCGGGTCAATCATCCACGGAAACGATCGGCTCATCGCCGCACTCGGCGTAAATGATCTCATCGTGGTAGACACTCCGGACGCACTGCTCGTGTGTGCAAAAGACCGGGCGCAGGACGTGCGGAAAGTGGTCGAACGCATCAAAAAAGAAAACCACCCCGAGGCCGTCACCTCCTGCACAGAGAACCGACCGTGGGGCACCTACACTGTTCTGCAAAAAGAAACCAATTATCTGGTCAAGCGCATCGAAGTTTTTCCAGGAGAATCGCTCAGCCTACAGTCGCACGAACACCGGAGTGAACATTGGACTATCACCACCGGAACCGCCGAAGTTCAGGTAAAGGACGACATCCAAACTCTCACACGTAATCAGTCCATTCACATCCCAAAGGGCGCAAAACACCGCCTCACCAACCCAGGTTCAGATTCCCTCATTATCATCGAAGTCCAGATCGGCGACAAACTCGATGAAGACGACATCATCCGCTACGAAGACAAGTACGACCGTGTTTAAAATTAGCTCTGCAAGATTTCTTCCCAATTCCCTCCTGTAAAAGGAAAAACTTTTTCCATCCTATCCATCCTGGCAACTATTACCCCCAACCCTTGTGGAATATTTTTCACCTCATTGGAAATCCACGATATAATGAACAGTTTGGATCGCCTCATCCATTTCTGATGCATTTTTATGGCTTACCATTCCCTAACAGAATTCATCGAGCAGCTCGAAACCGACAATGAACTGGTGCGCATCAAAGAGTCAGTGTCGCCTATACTCGAGATCGCCGAAATCACCGACCGCGTATCAAAACAATCCGGAGGCGGCAAGGCTCTGTTGTTCGAAAATGTCGAAGGTTCGTCCATGCCGGTCCTTATCAACGCGCTTGGTAGCACTCGGCGAATGTGCACAGCGCTTGGCGTCAACGACATTGAAAAAATTACGCGCGACATCGAAAAATACCTCAAGATCGCACCACCTTCCTCACTCGCAGATAAGATAAAACTTTTACCGATGCTCCTGCAGGCGGCGGCGTTCCCTCCAAAAATCGTCGGTAAGACGAAAGCTTTATGCCAGGAAGTGGTCTTCACAGGCGACGACGTGGATCTCGACATAATCCCCATACTGCAGTGCTGGCCTGAGGATGCCGGACGCTTCATTACTTTCCCCATCGTGATCAACCGGAGTGCAGACCGAAAGCTACGGAACGTTGGACTCTACCGCATGCAAGTGTTCGACAAAAAGACAACGGCAATGCACTGGCATATCCACAAGGACGGGGCACATTTTTTTCACGAATACCAAAAACAGAATAAGACTATGGAAGTTGCAGTCGCCATCGGTGCGGACCCAGCGGTCTGCTACGCGGCAAGTGCGCCCTTACCTTACGGTATCGACGAGTTTCTACTGGCCGGATTCATCCGCAAGGCCCCGGTGCCACTGGTTAAATGCAAAACAGTCGACCTCGAAGTTCCCGCGACCGCGGAAATCGTACTGGAAGGATTCATTGATCCTGCAGATATGCGATTAGAAGGTCCATTTGGTGATCATACGGGCTACTACTCGCAGGATGGCGATTATCCAGTCTTTCATGTCACAGCGATCACACACCGAAAGGACCCAGTTTACCTAACAACTATTGTCGGCAAGCCGCCGCAGGAGGATTTCTATATGGGAAAAGCGACCGAGCGCATCTTCTTGCCGCTCATGCGAACCCAACTCCCGGAAATCGTCGACATGAATATGCCCGCCGAAGGCGTATTCCACAACCTGGTCATCGTCTCCATCGATAAGCGATTCCCCATGCAGGCCCGACGACTCATGCACGCGCTATGGGGTATGGGGCAGATGAGTTTCGTCAAAATCATTATCGTCGTAGACGGAAGTGTAAACGTGCATAACATTAATTTGATTG
>CAJWLY010000079.1 GCA_913043155.1 uncultured Nitrospinaceae bacterium
CGCTCAGTTTGTCCATTGCCGCTGCGTCGGTACTGGCCAAGGTCACCCGCGACCGACTCATGAAGAAGTACCACGAGCGGTATCCCCAGTATGCTTTCGACCAACACAAAGGCTATGGTACACGCCTGCACCGCGACCTTATACGCGAGCACGGACCCTGTCCTATTCACCGGCGCACGTTCAAAGGAGTAGCGGAATACGTTTGAACACCCCGGGGAAACCGTGGGTGGGAGACCAGAGATCAAAAAAAGCCCCGTGCTTTCTCTATCAAACAAACAATGGATCCTGCACAGTCCGTCTCCGGGTCGGGTGGATGATCTTGTCCGCTCGCTTGAGGTGTCGCCGATCGTGGCGCGGCTTCTGGTCAACCGTAAAGTACAGACGGTTGAAGAAGCGCAGGCGTTCATAGAGTCGAACCTTGCATCCCTGCATGACCCTTTCCTGATCACGGGGATGGAACTCGCCGTCAACCGTATCCTCAAAGCCATAGAAGGAAAAGAATCGATCCACGTCTTCTGCGATTACGACGTTGATGGGGTGACTTCGGCGGCATTTCTCACGCATTTTTTTCGCGACCTTGGAATTGAAGTTGGGCACAGATTTCCGGAACGGATGAAAGAGGGTTACGGACTCAACGAGGATGCGATCCGCGCAATTCGGGAGCAGGGAGCCTCGCTCCTGATCACCGCCGACTGTGGTATCACCGCTGCACGCGAAGTGGAACTTGCCTGTTCGCTCGGACTGGACGTGATTGTCACTGATCATCACCAAGTGGGTGCCGACGGGCTTCCCCCGGCGGTTGCG
This sequence comes from uncultured Nitrospinaceae bacterium, assembly GCA_913043155.1. GTDB lineage: Bacteria > Nitrospinota > Nitrospinia > Nitrospinales > VA-1 > CAJWLY01. The sequence continues at coordinate 805 of CAJWLY010000079.1, forward strand.
GTACTCAACCCTCATCGGCCTGACTGCGCGTACCCATACAGGTTCCTCAGCGGGGTGGGGCTGGCATTTAAGCTGGCCGTTGCTGTACGCAATGCATTACACCGGCAGGCCGGGTGGGATAAGGCACGCCTGCCCAACATGAGGCGTTACCTCGACCTCGTGGCGCTCGGTACCATTGCCGATGTTGCGCCGCTCACCGGAGAAAATCATGTGCTGACAAGACACGGGCTCGATGTTTTGACCACCACCGACAAACCCGGACTCGTCGCGCTGAAATCAGTTGCTGATGTTGATAACAAAGTGAGTGCGCGTGCGATCGGATTTGCCCTCGGTCCACGGCTCAATGCCGCCGGCCGCCTAGGTAAGGCCGACTGTGGGTTTCATCTTTTGACCTCGTTCGACCTCAAAGAAGCAAAAGAATTGGCACAGATTCTCGATCAAACTAACCGGGAACGAAAAAAAATTCAGGAACAGGTGCAGGAGGAAGCGGAATACTTGATTGGACGGGAAGTGAGTCTTGACGAGGATTTTATAATCGTTCTCGCATCGGAAAACTTTCACAGCGGTGTGATCGGTATCGTTGCCTCTCGTCTTGTGGAAAGATATTTTCGCCCGGTCGTCCTCGTTGCGTTAGAGAGCGGGATTGGCAAAGGGTCGGCGCGAAGTATCCCAAAATTTCATCTTCACCGAGCTTTTACTGAATGCGCCGGACACCTGGTGCAGTTCGGTGGGCACGCCTATGCGGCTGGACTCACCATTGAAGAGGGAAAGGTAGACTCCTTCCGCGATGGATTGAACGAGATTGGAAACCGCATCCTGCGCAAAGAGGACCTGATTCCCGAGCTTCTCATTGACACGCCACTGGAGATTTCTGAAATTGACAGGGGGCTGCACAGCCAGGTTTCACTTATGGAACCTTTTGGCGCTGAAAATCCATCCCCAGTGTTTCTTATCCGGGATGTTCATATTTCCGGTCTGCGCTTGATCGGACGCGAAAAAAAACATGTGCGCTTTCAGGCTGTGCAGAACAAGGCGCGAATCGACGCTGTCGGATTCAACCTGGCCCGGGAATTTTCGTCGGTCGATCCGGGGCAGGACGGCCTCGACCTTGTTTGTGAATTACAGGTCAACGACTGGAACGGCCGGAACAAACTGGAGCTCAAGATTCTCGACCTCCAGGTTACAGGGTAACAGCGAACCGCGGGAATACAGAGAAAAGAGAGAATGTACTATTTTCCTTCTCCACGGTGATTATTTGAAAAAATAAGAGGGATTCCCTGTAGAGGACTCTTTACCAATGTATATGTTTATTTTTTGAGAATAAAATTGTTGTTCGTATGCGTTAATCTAACCGGCCTGATTCACTTGTTTTTGGTGTCGGGATTCGAAGAAGTGGTGGTTTTTTTTGGGGTGGGTTCAAACATTGAACCGAAAGTGAACGATATCACCGTCCTGCATGACATAATCTTTCCCTTCTAGGCGAAGCTTCCCCGCCTCCTTGACCGCGTTTTCGGATTTGCACTGTACCAGTTCGTCGAAGCTGAACACGACTGCGCGGATAAACCCTTTTTCAAAATCAGAATGGATCACACCCGCTGCCTGCGGGGCTCGGGCGTTTTTGTGTACGGTCCACGCGCGGTTTTCCGTCCCCCCTACGGTAAAAAATGTGACCAGCCCGAGCAGGTCGTATCCGGTCTTAATCATCTGGTTGAGTCCGGGTTCCTTCAGCCCCATTTCATCCATGAAGGCTTTGCGCTCTTCCGGATTATCGATGTCTCGAATCTCGCTTTCGAGTTTTCCCACCAGCACGACGACGGGAATTCCCTCAGTAGCGGCGTATTCTTTTGCCGCGTGAACATGGTTGTTGTCGGCTTCGGATGGATCTTGAATGTTGCAGACATACAGGACGGGAATGTAAGTGAGTAGGTTGTATTCCCTGAGAAGTTTCTTTTCTGCGTCGTTTTTGATTTCTACTTTACGGGCGGGACGGTTGTCGTCGAGAGTTTTTGTGATACGTTCGATGAGATCGAGTTGGAGTTTGGCATCTTTGTCACCGCTTTTGGCGGTTTTTTCCAGTTTGGTTTTGCGACGTTCCAATGTTTCGATATCGGCGATGATAAGCTCGGTGTTGATGGCTTCGATGTCGGATTTCGGTTCGATAGTGTCGCTGACGTGAGGAATGTTGGGGTCGTCGAAGCACCTAACGATATGCGCGATAACATCGACTTCACGGATGCGCCCCAAGAACTGGTTGCCTAGTCCTTCCCCCCGCGAAGCTCCCTTGGCGAGTCCCGCGAGATCGACGAACTCGAGTGTTGTGTAAACGGTTTTTTTCGCTTCGACAAGTTCGGAGATAGTGTCGAGGCGCGGATCGGGCACGTTGACGATACCGGTATTGGGTTGTGCTGAAGTGAAGGCGTAGTTGGTTGCTTCAACCTGTGCGCCGGTTAGGGCGTTGAAGATGGTTGATTTGCCCACGTTGGGCAGTCCGATAAGTCCACAGGTAAATCCCATAAGATCAGTTTTTCTGAAAGGAGCGGTGAAGGTTGTGAAATGGTTTAAGAAACGCTAGGCTCAACAAAACAAACGCAGCGTAACAGGCGATGACGGTGAACAACTCTTCCGCCCCGACGAAACTGAGAAAAAAAGCGAACCAAGATAAATGCAGAATGCGGTTCTGCTTTTTGCTGAAATTAAACATTAGTTACGGATTTAAAGATCCCAACTCAGGGGGTAGAATCGCTGGACATAAACTGGTGAGCTTGCACCACGCCATTGGAGTCAAAGACAACGACAAGGTTCTTTGACTCATCGTTCTTGATCGCATGGTAGTAGTTATATTCGTAAACCCAGACTGGCAGGTCATTTTGTGTTCCCGTTTTAAACGGTTCTCCGAACATTTTTCGGATTTCGCCGCGGGTGGTAGTGCCGTTAGTAATTTTTGAAACTTTGGACTCGTTAAAATCTTTCCCAGCAGTTCCGCATCCTCCCAAAGCCAAAAGTGATCCCAGCAAAATGCTCATGATTAGATACTTCATGGCAACTCCCCCCTCTGGTTTATCATGGAAAATTTAGCAATCCGGTAGATTCATCACCGAATGAAACATATAAAACGGATCGTTAAGCCAACAGTTTCCCCCATTATCTAGCGAGCATTTAGGGGGATATTAGCACGGGTCGGGAGAAAATAAAAAGGTTTGCTGAAAAGGGTCTGAAAATTACAGAAGTGAGATATTGTATATTTCTTGGTGAAGCTTAGAATTCACCACAAAATTAATCTCTAGGTTGTACTGCTGTTCGACCTTTTCAATGAAAGAGCTTTCCTCTTCGAAGAAGAGATCATAAATGGCAGGGTGCGCTTCGATCTTGATATATTTTTGGTGAAGGTTGTCATCCAGGCAGATACGCTGAATGGCCCGGATAATTTCATTGCAGATGGTGGTGGGGGACTTGATATGGCCTTTGCCACCGCAATAGGAGCATGCATCGCATAGCGTCTGCATGAGGCTTTCGCGAACGCGTTTGCGGGTCATTTCCACCAGTCCAAATTCCGAGATTTTAAGGATTTTGGTCCGCGAACGGTCACTCTTGACCGCCTGAATAAGGTTATTCCAGACAATTTCCTTGCTCTCCTCCTTGGACATGTCAATGAAATCGACGATAATGATTCCGCCGATATTACGTAAGCGTAATTGATAGACGACCTCTTTAACTGCTTCCAGATTGGTCTTAAGGATAGTTTCTTCCGGGTCGGTATGCCCAACGAACTTGCCGGTGTTGACGTCGATGGCAACCAGCGCCTCGGTCTGGTCAATGGAAATATATCCCCCGGATTTGAGCCAGACTTTACGCTCCAAGGCGCGGTTGATTTCGATTTCCATCCCGAAATGGTCGAAGATGGGAACGGTATCTTGGTACAACTCGACTTTGTGGGAAAGGTGCGGGAGGTAGCTGTTGCAGAACTCGAGGCAGTTCTGGTATTCAGTTTTTGAGTCCACCACCATCCGGCTCACTTCCTTGGTGAACAAATCGCGAATGGAGCGGAAGATGAGGTTCAAATCTTCGTAAAGCAGGTGGCGGGCCGAAGCTTTTTCCGATTTTTCTTTAAGGTTGCTCCACAGACGGTGCAGGAAGTTTAGATCAAATTCGAAATCGGTTTTTTCGCAATTCTGTCCGGCGGTGCGTACGATATATCCTTCGCCCGGATTCCCGATCTCTCCCATCAGGGTTCTCAGCCGTTCTTTTTCCCCTTCGTCTTCGATGCGGCGGGATACGTTGATGTGGTTTACTGTAGGCATGTAAACCAGATACCGCCCAGGTAGAGTGATATAGGTGGTGATGCGGGCGCCCTTAGTACCGATCGGGTTTTTGGCGACCTGCACGATAATCTCTTGGCCTTCCCTGAGAAGGGTTTGGATCGGGATGTTGTGCAGGATCGGACGCATGGGTTTGTCCTGTTCCTCCGTTTCCCCGTCAATGATTGCCTCTTCTAAGGCGATAGCTTCCTCTTCTGCAGTCGGGTTGTTTTCCGGGTCCAGTAGATCAGAAACATCGATATCTCCCACATAAAGGAACCCGGCTTTACTCAGGCCGATATCCACAAAGGCGACCTGCATACCGGGCAAAACTTTGGTGACTATTCCCTTATAAATGTTTCCCACTATGCCCTTGTTAGCCCGGTGCTCGATAAAGAGCTCTGCGAGCTGGTTATTTTCCATCAGGGCAACGCGGATTTCCCGCGGGTTGGAGTTGATTAATATTTCTGATGGCATAGATGAAATCCTCCCGCTAACTGGAGAAAGTTGCCGAATATCTTTCTAAGATAATCCTAAAAACTCCCCAAGCTAGCATGATAGCACGTTTTTAGACTTGACCACTAATGGGCCGTGCGCCTCATCTCGATGTTAAGCAACAGGCCCAAGGCGAAGAAATTGGTTATGAGAGACGATCCTCCGTAACTTAAGAGCGGAAGAGGAAGACCGGTGATGGGGAAGAAACCGATGGTCATTCCGATATTAATTAGAACATAAAATGAGATCGAACTGATGATTCCCAGCGCTAAAAACAGACCGAACCGGTCGGCGGCACGAAACGCAATATTCAATCCCTTGAGAATGATAAAAAGATAAAGGCCTAGTAGAACCAGTATCCCGATAAATCCTGTTTCCTCTGCGAAAACGGAAAAAATAAAGTCGGTATGTTTTTCGGGAAGAAAATTGAGCCGGCTTTGGGTTCCCATAAACAGACCTTTCCCTGAAAAGCCTCCGGATCCAATTGCAATTTTCGATTGTATCAAGTGGTATCCGGCGCCCAGGGGGTCGAGTTCCGGATTGAACAAGGTCAGCACGCGGCGCTTTTGGTAGTCCTTGAGAAGAAACCAAAGGAAGGGGGTTATGAGGACTCCCATGCCGAATATACGGGCTAGGGTAGCCCCATCAATCTCGATGGCGGCAATAAAGACGAGGAAGATTAAAAAAATTATGATTGCCGTTCCTAGGTCCGGTTGAGTGGCGATCAACAGTCCAATGACTCCCGTGAGCGCAGCCGGAATCCATAAGTCTTTTAGTGTGTACTGGCCCTGCATTTTACGCGATTCAAAGAACTTGGCTAGGGCAAGGATCAAAGCGATCTTGGCAAACTCGGAGACCTGGATAGTCATGGGTCCAATATATATCCAGCGTTTTGCGCCGGATGCGACCACACCGTTGACTAAAACATAAACCAGCGCCAGCACTGTGATGCCGTAGATCGCGTAAGCGTACTGATTAAGTTTGCGGTAATCAATGATCAGCGCTAAAAACATGGCCACCAGACCGCAAAGAATCCAGTAAATCTGCTTGATGTAAAGGTCGCGGAAGAACGGTTCCGGGCGGCCATGATTGGCGCTATTGATAATCACCACGCCAACGGCAGAAAGGACAAGGATGGCGAGAAAAAACCACCAGTTGAAATTGGAGATCAGCCTGCGATTGATCATAACCCGAGCATCCTAGCATATTCGGTTCTGAGCGCTCCCATGCTTTAGTTTAAAAAACACATGGTTGGTGCGCGCTGGATTTGCCGGCGATCGACTCAGGAAATTCCCCGTTTTTTTGGGAAAGCCGAGCCATGTTGGGGAAAAATCAAGGCTTGTTTTTTTGTCATTTTAAGGAGGGGACGAATTAATCTCAAAAAACAATTAAGTCATTTAAAAATAAGTATCTAGCATTCTGCGTATTTTTCTTCTCAGGGGTCAGATTTTTCCTACAATTTAAAACTCCCTTCGCGACCTTTTCCACAAGTTATAAACAGATTTTGTGGGCAAGATTTGAACTGGATTCATAGACAGCTTGCGAGACCCTGAAATAAGGGTTTTTCCTGTATGTGGAGATTGTATCCCACATCTCACGGGTATTTAGCCGAGGGTAGGCAGGGAGAGCTATGTTTTGCGCCGTATATGGATCTGCTGATTTTCAAAATTGGATCTCTCTCACTTCCCGAAAGCTAAAACAACGTGTCAAAATTTTGGTATCAAATTAGCTTTTAAACAAGGTCATTTTTAGCTGTTT
>CAJWLY010000080.1 GCA_913043155.1 uncultured Nitrospinaceae bacterium
CCAGAGCGAACTTTTTTTTACGCCAGCGGACGGTCCTCCAACGAAGCCGCGTTTCTCCTTCAGCTTTTCGCCCGCACGTTCGGCACAAACAACGTTAATAACTGTTCGTACTACTGCCATCAAGCCTCGGGAGTCGGCCTATCCGAAACCTTGGGCACGGGAACCGCCACGATCCAACTCGACGACCTTGACGATGCTGACCTGATTTTCCTGATAGGTGCCAATCCGTCCAGCAACCATCCACGTTTCATGCGTATCCTCATGGACGCACGGCGCCGCAACGGGAAAGTAATCGTCATTAATCCGGCAAGGGAACGCGGGTTGGAACGGTTCAGTGTTCCATCCGATCCATGGAGTCTGCTATTCGGGTCCAACATCGCAAGTACCTACCTTCAGCCGCACATCGGCGGGGACATCGCACTGCTCAAGGGAATTGCCAAGGGATTGTTACACATCGATGCTGGTCGACCGGGAGCGCTAGATCACGACTTCATCACAAACCACACTAAAGACTTCACAACCTTCCGCGACGATATCGAATCCGTCAGTTGGGAAACGCTCGAACGGGAGTCGGGTCTCAGCCGTGCGGTCATGGAAGACACTGCCCTCCAGTACGCCAATGCTCAAAACGTAGTGTTCGCGTGGGCGATGGGGATCACTCACCATGCGCATGGCGTGGATAACGTACGGTCGATCGTCAACCTGGCTTTACTTCGAGGTATGCTCGGAAGAAGAAATGCGGGGCTCCTCCCCTTGCGTGGACACAGTAACGTGCAGGGAATCGGGTCGATGGGATTCACCCCCAAGCTGAAGCAATCGGTCTTCGATAATCTAGAAAGCCGGTTTAACCTGCAGCTTCCCAGAGATAAAGGACTTGATACCCTCAGTTGCATGGAATCGGCCCGCGAAGGTCGTTTTGATTTTATCTGGAACCTCGGTGGAAACCTGTTCGGTTCTAATCCGGATTCCCTGTTTGCCCGAGAAGCACTCAGTCAAGTCGATTTTGTTTTATATATGAACACAACACTTAACCAGGGACATTTCCGTGGGCGAGGGCAGACCACTCTTCTCCTTCCCGTGCTGGCCCGCGACGAAGAACCGGATAGGACCACCCAAGAAAGCATGTTCAATTTCATTCGTCTGAGTGAGGGGGGGAAACTCCGACACGAAGGTCCGCGAAGCGAAGGAAACATCATCGCCGAGGTCGTCGCGCGGGTTTTCGAGGATAGCCCGGTTCCATGGAGAGAACTTCATAAAAACGAGAGCGTCCGGGAATTGATTGGTGAAATCGTTCCTGGATTCGAAAAAATAAAAACGATCGATGAGTCGCGTGATGAGTTTCATATCGACGGACGTATTCTACACACGCCGCAGTTCCCGACGGCGGACGGACGGGCAAGCTTCACAGCGTGCCCCCTGCCCCACCTCCGGACCGAAGAAAAAGGAAACCGACATTTCAAACTCATGACCGTGCGGTCTGAGGGACAGTTCAACACCGTTGTTTATGATCAGGAAGACCGCTACAGAGGCGTAGAATCGCGGGATGTCGTATTCATGAACGCAGAAGACATTCGATCGGCAGGTTTTGAAGAAGGAGACCGGGTGACGGTGAAAAATGCAACGGGCCACATGACCGGGATAGAACTGGTCGCCTATCCCATCAAAGCAGGAAACATAATGATGTACTATCCGGAGGCCAATGTTTTGGTCCCCAGAACGCATGACAAAGATTCACGAACCCCCTCGTTTAAATCGGTCGATGTCGCGATAGAAAAGTAGAGCGGACTTTTTCAGCAGGGAACTTCCAACCAGCCCGTGGCAAATCCCTTGTCAGAGCTCCTTTAGTGTGCCTCATTCCAGTTCTCCCCCCATCCCATATCGACAACCAGGGGGATAGACAGGGAACAGGCTCCCTCCATTTCTATTTTTGCCAAAGTTTCCATTTCTTTTTTTTCCTTTACCGGGCATTCAAAAACAAGTTCATCGTGAACCTGAAGAATCATTTTAGATTTCAGGTTTCTTTGGGAAATCGCGCGCGAGAGCCGGATCATGGCAACCTTGATGAGATCGGCGGCACTTCCCTGAATTGGAGAATTGATTGCCATCCTCTCAGCAGCCTCCCGCACCTGTCGGTTTTTACTGTTGAGATCGGGCAGGTATCGCCTGCGGTTAAACATCGTCCGTGTATATCCAGTTGCACGCGCTTCGGCAATGGTGCCTTCTATAAAGGTATTCACTTTTTTATACAAGTTGAAATACTGGTCGATAAAATCTTTTGCTTCCCGTGGGGTGATCCTGAGTTGACGCGACAAACCAAACGAACTCAGGCCGTAGACAATACCAAAATTAACAGCCTTGGCCATACGTCGCTGGTCCTCGTCTACATTCTCAAGCGAACTTCCAAAAATTTCCGCCGCTGTGCGCGTGTGAATGTCCTCTCCCTTCTTGAACGCATGTTTCAGCGCTTTATCCTCAGACAGGTGAGCAAGAATGCGCAACTCGACCTGTGAATAGTCGGCAGAAAGAAGCATCCCTTTTCCCTCAGCGGCAAAAGCTTTTCGGATTTCTTTTCCCATCTCCGAGCGGATGGGAATATTCTGCAAGTTCGGATTACTGCTACTCAACCTCCCTGTCGCGGTAACTGTCTGGTTAAAAGAGGTGTGCACCCTTCCAGATTCCTTGAATATCTCTTCGGGCAATGCGTCGACGTATGTTGATTTCAGCTTTGCTAGCTGGCGGTAGGTGAGGATTTTTCCTGGCAATTCATGCTCCTCCGCCAACTGCTCCAAAACCGACACGTCTGTAGAATATCCAGTTTTGGTTTTCTTGATGACGGGCAATCCTATCTTCTCAAATAAAATGACCGCGAGTTGCTTGGGGGAATTGATATTGAACGTTTCCCCGGAGAGGGCATAGATCTGAGTTTCATACTGTCGTAATTCCTCTTCTATCGACCGGGAAAGTCCTTCAAGATGCTTTCGGTCGATGTACACCCCGTTCATTTCCATTTCTGCAAGAACTTCCAGCAGGGGCAATTCGATTTCATTGAAAAGTTTCAAGGTTTCGCCTGTGAGCAGCGGGTGTAATTTATCCGTAAGCCGCCAAGTGATATCAGAGTCCTCTGCCGCATATTCCGTAGCGCGTTCAATATCCACTTCATCGAACCCAATTTCTTTAGCTCCAGTTCCAACCAATTCTTTATAAGTTATGTTTTTGTGTCCGAGGTGGTTCATCGCAAGATCATCCAACCCGTGTCCACGGCTTGAAGGATTGAGCAGGTAGGAGGCAATCATCGTATCAAAATCAATTCCCTTGAGATAAATACCTTCGTTGGCCAGCACAATGAGATCATACTTAATGTTTTGTCCGCATTTTTTAATCGCCGGATCTTCCAAAATCGGTTTTAGTCGATCAAAAACCATTTTCGAATTGAGTTGATCAGGCACACCGAGGTAACGATGAGCCAAGGGGATGTAGTAGGCCTTCCCTTCCTTAAAAGAAAAGGAAATCCCTACAACCCGGGCCCATACCGGATGCTTACTGGTTGTTTCGAGATCCAAAGCAAAGGATTTTGCTTTCTTTAAATTCTTTATCAGCCGGTCGAATGTCTTTTCTGTAAGGATCGCCTCGTACGACGACCGGTCAACCTGCGCCGAAGAGGTAATTGGAGATGCCTCCTCTTCCATCGTAGCGAGAAAGGACGCAAACTCGAATTCTTCAAACATTTTTCTAAGCGCCGGCGAGTCGACTTCTCGAGCAATCAGATCCTCGGGCTTGCAATCTAGGGTCATATTCGTATCAATGATAACTAACTTCCTACTGAGAAAAGCGTTGTCCTTATCCCTCTCTAACTTCTCCCTGAGTTTTTTCTTGTCAATTCCATCAATCTGTTCAAATAGTTTTTCTATCGAGCCAAATTCTTGAATGAGTTCCGCCGCCGTTTTAGGTCCGACCCCAAGCACACCGGGAATATTGTCGCTGGAATCTCCCATGAGTCCCATCACCTCGACAACACAATCGGGGCCCACTCCGAACTTCTCGCTGACATCCTCACTAGTGAACCGTTTGTTCTTCATCGTATCCAGCATGTTGATGTGAGGCGAGATCAACTGCATCATATCCTTGTCGCTACTAACGATGGTGACCTTCATCCCCTCCGCTTCACCCTGCCTGGCTAAAGTGCCAATGATGTCATCGGCTTCGAAACCTGGCTGGCGCAGGCTTGAAATGCCAAATGCTTCAACCAGTGGCTCGAAGTAAGGAAATTGTTTAGCAAGATCCTCGGGGGGCTCACTACGGTTAGCCTTGTATTCGGGATAAATTTTGTGACGAAATGTTTTTTCCGGACTATCAAATGCCACTGCAAGGTAATCGGGTTTCTCCTCGCGGACTACCTTCTGCAGCATAGTGGTGAACCCGTACAGTGCGTTGGTGGGAAGCCCTTTGGAGGTGGAAAGAAATTGGCGGACGCCAAAAAATGCGCGGAAAATATAGGACGACCCATCTATGAGGTAAAGTGATTTTTGTTTAGTCATTCAACGAAGATAGTGCCATTTCCCAGCGGGATCTCCATAAATCTACATTCCCGCCCCTCGCAGACCGGGACAAGGCACTACGAACAGCACGAAATACATCATTGAGTAATCGGTTTTCAGGGTAGACCGGTTCGTAGGGAACCATAGACTGGGAAAGACCTAGGGGACAACTTCAATTGCCGGGCTTGCTCGGTTATGATAACATAAAATGGGTTTTAAGCCATAAGCTATTTAAAATAAAAGGCTAAGGTAATTTCTATTATGCTCACACCGGGGTCAGATTCCCAAAAAAAATCGAAACCAAATAGCAGTCTGATCGAAACCGCCAAGCGGGTGTTTAAGATCGAAAGTGATGCTGTCGCCGCCTTGGCCGACCGCTTGGGTTCAGATTTCTCCGAAGCCGTGCACGTTCTGGACCGAAAAGAAGGTCGGTTATTCGTAACTGGAATGGGTAAGTCGGGACTGATTGGCAAAAAGATCGCTGCGACGATGTCCAGCGTTGGCCTGCCTGCGGTATTTGTTCACGCGGCCGAGGGTATTCACGGCGATCTCGGGCTCGTCTCCCGCAATGATCGAGTGATAGCCATTTCCAACAGCGGGGAAACTGAAGAGATTCTTAAACTTCTGCCAACCCTCAACCGGCTTAAATGCACCCTCATCACCATGACTGGCAACCTGCAATCCACCCTAGCCAACAGAAGCGATTATGTGCTCGACGTAGGTGTTAAGGAAGAAGCTGGTGGCAACGGGTTGATCCCAACCAGCAGCACCACCGCCACCCTGGCTATGGGTGATGCTTTGGTGATAGCCTATCTGCATCTGTGCGGATTCCGTGAGGAAGATTTCGCCCTGAATCATCCGGGTGGAAGTCTGGGCCGCAAAATGTTGACCACTGTCGAAGATCTGATGCATGTTGGGAATGAAATTCCGATGGTTTACGAAAACGCAGATATTGCCACGATCATCTCCGAAATGACGCGAAAACGTCTGGGCGCTACCTTGGTCACCGACAAAAATAAAACGCTCAAGGGCGTTATCACCGACGGCGATCTGCGCCGGATGATTGAGGAAAAAAAGGACCTGTCAAAAGTCAAGGCAAGCGACCTCATGGGGATCCAGCCTAAGTGGATCAAAAAAGATGAAGTGGCCACCAAAGCCATTCAACTTATGGAGGAATATTCCATTACTTCCTTGGTGGTCAGTGAGGACGGGAAAAAAGTCACTGGGGTTATTCACCTGCATGACCTTCTTAAGGCAGGAATCGCTTGACCGATTCACTTGCTAGGGGTTAAAACCTTCCCGACATCAGCCTGAAATTACAAACCAATCCGGAATACTCCGGACGCAGTAGTACAAAGACTATGACCGGCGACGAACTCAGAAATAAATTCTTGGATTATTTTCAGGAACGCGATCACGATTTGGTGTCGAGTTGCTCCTTGGTACCACGAAACGACCCAACTCTTCTTTTCACCAACGCGGGCATGGTCCAGTTCAAAAATATTTTTCTCGGTGATGAAACCAGGGACTCCAAACGGGCCGTTTCGGTACAGAAATGCGTGCGCGCCGGGGGAAAACACAACGACCTCGAAATGGTCGGGCGCACAGCCCGGCACCACACTTTTTTCGAGATGCTCGGCAACTTTTCCTTCGGCGATTATTTCAAAAAGGACGCCATCGCATACGGATGGGAGTTTCTCACCAAAACCGTCGGGCTGCCCAAAGATCGTCTTTATGTTTCTGTTTTCCAGGATGACAATGACGCATTCGAACACTGGAAAAAAGACATCGGCCTCACTTCCGATCGAATCTTCCGCCTGGGAGAAAAGGATAATTTCTGGGCCATGGGCAACACTGGTCCCTGCGGCCCCTGTTCTGAAATCTACATCGACCAAGGCGAGGAAACGGGATGCGGCAAACCCACCTGCACCATCGGATGCGACTGTGACCGCTACCTGGAAATCTGGAACTTGGTGTTTATGCAATACGACCGAGACAGCTCGGGAAAGTTGGCCCCCCTACCCAATCCCTGCATTGACACCGGAATGGGACTTGAACGCTTGGCAGCGGTGGTGCAGGGAAAACACTCTAATTACGACTGCGACCTACTGAAGGGAGTCATCAAAGAGGTTTGCAAGGCTACAGGCAAAAAATACGGATCGGATAACAATGGAGATGTCTCGATCCGCGTCATCGCAGATCACGCCCGCGCAACGACTTTTCTCGTCGGCGACGGGGTCCTACCTTCCAACGAAGGACGCGGTTATGTTCTCCGGCGCATCATAAGACGCGCCCTGAGACACGGGAAACTTCTCGAGCAGAAGGGACCGTTCTTCTACCGCGTCACCGACCAAGTAATTAAAAACTTCGCCAACGCTTACCCGGACCTCCAGCATCACGCCACCTTTATTCACCGCGTAGTGCAAAACGAAGAAGAAAATTTCACCAATACCCTCAACTTCGGCAC
>CAJWLY010000081.1 GCA_913043155.1 uncultured Nitrospinaceae bacterium
GAGCTGAAACCGGCAATGCAATGCCAGGTGGAAAACGCACTGGCCGCAGTCGCGGTAACCGCTCTTCTGGGCACGCCCCCGGATGACATCACGGGCGCGATCCGGGAATTTCCTGGACTCGAACACCGCATCGAATGGGTGCGCACAGTCCGCGGTATTGATTTCGTAAATGACTCCAAGGGGACCAACGTAGGTTCCGTAAACAAGTCGCTGACGAGTTTTTTCCGGCCCGTTATTTTAATTGCAGGCGGCAAGGACAAGGGTGGAGACTTCCGGTCCTTAAAATTGATTTTCAAGGAAAAGGTTAAACACCTGGTCCTTATTGGAGAAACAAAAAACAAATTCCGGCAAATCCTCAATGGCTCGTTCAGTTATGAGGATGCCGAGGACATGGAAGATGCTGTCACACGCGCTGTGGAAAAGGCGCAACCTGGGGACGTCGTACTGCTTTCGCCGGGTTGTGCCAGTTTCGACATGTTTAAGGATTACGTCGAGCGCGGAAACCGGTTCAAGGACATTGTGAACCGGCTTTAAGCAAGAACCCGAGAAGGGTTTTTGCTGTTTTTATAAAAATTGAGGGTGGTTGCCGTCAAGTGATTGGCCTGGACCGGCCTTGACTGAACTCCGACAGGTTCGGAACGGTATTTCGTGTTTTGTCTCGAACCTGTCGACGGGGCTTCCTATGCGGTAACTTTTTGGAGCGTTGGGCCGTGCTTTTTGGAGAAAACATTGAGCAACACGAAACTCAAAATACTCCACTGCGATTCGATCCTTTGCTTCACCGTGATGATGCTGGTGTTGATCGGTCTTGTCATGGTGTTCAGTTCAAGCGGGGTGTACGCAATGGAGAAATACAGCGACCCCTATTACTTTCTGAAGCGCCAGGCACTTTGGGTCGCATTGGGATCCGTAGCGATGTTCGCGGCACACAAAATGGACTACCGCTTTCTGGAAAAGTACACCTACCACATTATGGCCGCCACATTTCTGATGCTGATCGCGGTCATGATGCCAGAACTGGGCAAGGAAGTCAGCGGAGCCCGAAGGTGGCTGACATTCGGGGGACTGACTTTTCAACCGTCGGAGTTGGCCAAGTTCGCGCTGGTACTGTTCGTAGCCAAGTCGCTGGTAAAACGAACCGATCAGTTGAAAAACTTTACTTACGGATACCTGCCCAACCTGATCGTACTCGGGTTTTTCTTTGTACCCATCTTGTTTCAACCCGACTTCGGAACGGCCATGATCATTTGTGCCGTAACCTTCACAATGCTCATGATCGCGGGCCTGCGCACAAAGTTTCTGGTCTATTCGATTCTGGCAGTCATTCCCTTCATGGTCTCGGCAGTCTGGGGCGCCGAGTACCGCACGCGGCGGATCATCGCTTTTCTCGATCCGTGGCAGGATCCATCGAACACCGGTTTTCAAGCAATTCAATCGTTTTATGCGTTCGGACGCGGAGGGATTTTCGGTTCAGGCCTAGGCGACAGCAACCAGAAGCTATTCTATCTACCCGAAGCTCACACGGATTTCATTTTTTCTGTGATCGGCGAGGAACTCGGGCTTGTCGGAACGCTGATCATCGTTCTTTTGTTTTCTATTTTGATCTGGAGAGGATTCGTCATCGCCTACCGTGCCAAGGACTTATTCGGTGCTCACGTGGCGATTGGTATTACGCTTATTGTAGGCGTGCAGGCGTTCATCAACATGGGTGTGGCGGTGGGCCTGCTCCCCACAAAAGGACTGACGCTTCCCTTCATCAGTATGGGCGGTTCGTCGCTGGTGGTCCTGATGCTTTCGGCGGGGGTATTGCTGAACATTTCGAAACAACCCGTTCAACGTTGATGCATGGGTTATGAAAAAAAAAGTTGTTATAGCCGGTGGAGGGACCGGGGGTCACTTATATCCCGGTATCGCGCTGGCCAACGCACTGATGAGGAGTGATATGGACATTGAGATCACTTTCGCAGGAACAAAACAGGGTATCGAATCGAGGGTCCTCCCTCGCGCAGGGTTCAATTTGAAAACAATTCTCTCCTCCGGCCTGCTAGGCAAGAAAGGTCTCAGCCGCTGGATATCGTGGTGCAAACTTCCGGTAGGAACGGCGCAGTCGATGTGTTTTTTGATCCGCAAGCGCCCTAATCTTGTGGTCGGCGTGGGGGGGTATGCCTCGGCACCGGTGGCGTTCTCGGCGTGGCTTCTACGCATCCCGATCCTCATCCACGAGCAAAATGTATTTCCCGGGATGGCTAACAAGTGGCTCGGAAAAATCGCTGACCGGATTGCAGTGTCTTTCGAAGAATCAAAACGTTTTTTTCCGAACCACAAAGTCGAGACAACGGGAAACATGATAAACGAAGAACTCTGCCGCCCGCGTGAGGAGTTCCCGGCAACCTCAAAAGACCCTTTCAACATCCTGGTTATGGGAGGGAGTCAAGGGGCACACTCGATCAACACGGCAATGATCGACGCGTTGGATCACCTCGACCATCGGAAAAATCACATTTGCATCACGCACCAGACGGGAGAAATAGACTACGAAGCAACCAGACTGAGTTATGAGGTGAAAGGTTTTAGCGCTGATGTCCGGCCGTTTATCGAAGATATGCCAAAACACTACCGTAAGGCATCGCTGGTCATTTGCCGCTCGGGAGCAACCACCCTCGCTGAGATCACAGCGAGCGGAAAGGTGTCTATCCTCATCCCGTTTCCTTTCGCCGCACACAACCATCAGGAACACAATGCGCGTGTCATTGAAGCCGCCAACGCAGGAGAATTGATCCTGGACAATGAGCTCTCCGGAAAACGGCTCGCTGAATCGATTGCACAGGCGATGGATGAACCTGAAGAGATGAAGAAAATGGAAGAAAACAGCTATCGGATTGGGAATCGCGATGCCACCGAAAAGGTCCGTCAGATTTGTATTGAACTGATGGGAAACGCGCACCGAGCTGCTGGAAACGAAAAAGAACCTAAAGGGAATTATGTTTTGTCATGTTTCTAGGAAAAACCAAACGGATCCATTTTATTGGGATCGGAGGCTCGGGCATGAGCGGAATCGCTGAAGTCCTTATCAACCAAGGCTACGAAGTGAGTGGATCGGACAAAGTACGTACCTCCATCACCAACCACCTCGAACAACTCGGTGCAAGGATTCATTTTGAACATGCGCCGGGAAACATCGAGAACGTACAGTTGGTTATAACCTCCAGCGCAATCAAGTCGGACAACATGGAAGTGGTTGCGGCCCGGCAGCGCATGATTCCCGTCATCCCTCGAGCGGAAATGCTAGCAGAGTTGATGCGAATGAAATACGGCATCGCCATCGCCGGGACTCATGGCAAAACCACAACCACCTCCCTGGTAGCAACGGTGTTGGCTGGAGGGGAGCTGGACCCAACCGTAATCATCGGCGGACGGCTGAAAAACATCGGCGGCCACGCCAAGATGGGACAAAGTGAGTTCCTAGTAGCGGAAGCAGATGAAAGTGACGGCTCGTTTCTGCGCCTGTCGCCCACGATCACCGTCGTAACCACGCTTGACGAGGAACACATGGATTTTTATCACACGCTGGACAACATCAAAAAAACCTTCCTTGAGTTCATCAACAAGGTCCCTTTTTATGGTTCCGCAATCTTATGCCTCGATGATCCCAACATCCAGTCGCTGATCCCGAGCGTAAAAAAACGACATATCACTTACGGACTGACTACCCAAGCGGACTACACGGCTCGGAACATCGTTATCGAGGATTTGAATACTTATTTCACGGTGTATCACCACGGCAGGGAACTGGGCCGAATCCTTTCCGGCACACTGGGCCAACACAACGTGCTGAACACACTGGCAGCAGTTGCCGTAGGAATGGAACTGAACCTTGATTTCGACACGGTTGCGGCATCGCTCAAGGATTTCGGAGGCGTCCAGCGCCGGTTCGAAGTTGTGGAAAAATCCGACGAACTGATCCTAGTGGACGACTACGGACATCACCCCGCGGAAATCCGGGCCACTTTGAAAACGGCAAAAGAAGCCTGGCCCGACCGCCGGCTCATCGTGGTGTTTCAACCACACCGGTATTCAAGAACGCAGTCGCTAATGAAAGAGTTCTGGTCCGCTTTCAACGATGCAGACCATTTGCTTGTAACTGATATCTATTCCGCTGGAGAACTCCCCATTGAAGGCGTAGACGCACGCCAGATTGCCGAGGGAGTCCGCGAGTTTGGTCACAAAGAAGTTGAGCACATCGGAAACAACCAAGTGAGCGACCGCATATCCCGCCTCGTTAAACCCGGTGATGCCGTGATGACGCTGGGAGCGGGCGATGTATGGAAACTGGGCAGGAACTTATTGTCTACCTTGTCCCGGAATAAAAACGATCTTTAACCACAAGAGGAATCCAAGCCTATGCTGAGCGGACCCTGGAAACAACGACTGATACGTTACGCCAACACAGGAACGGATAACAGGCTTCTCATGGGGGACGGCCTGAAATCACCCACAATTATTTTGGGACGAAAAATTCTACAGAATAAAACCATGAACCCAACCTTTTCTTTCCACAACAAAATCAAAGGCGAGGTGCGGTACGACGAAATCATGTCCGCCTACACCTCAATGCGAATCGGCGGGCCAGCCGACGCATTTGTTCTGCCCGCAAATCTCAAGGATCTGCAACTGATTCTAAAACACCGCAATCATACCCCCATTCACATCCTGGGTGAAGGCACCAACCTCCTTGTCCGTGACCGAGGAATCCGGGGTATTGTCATCTCGCTAAAGAACTGCTTCAAGTCAGTCAAGCGTCCCGTGTTCTACAAAACCCCTGACGGTAGGGAACGGGCCGTTGTTCAGGTCGGTTCCGGGGTGAAATTGTCTTACCTCGCCAAGTACGCCGCCCGCTACGGGCTGACGGGCATCGAACGCTTAGTCGGTATTCCCGGTTCGGTCGGCGGCGCCGTTGTCATGAACGCCGGTGCCGAGGGTACAGAAATCGGACAGGTCCTCCGCAGTGTCACCCGCGTGACTCTAGATGGCAACGTGCAAACACTAAAAAGAGGAGAACTAACCTTCTCCTACCGCAAAACCTCTTTCCCTCCGGGAAATGGGGTCATTATCGAAGCGGAACTGGATCTGGAAAAAGGAGAAGTGGCAGAGGTTCATCGAACGATGGACGATCACCTTTCGCGCAGGGGTTCAACCCAGCCGCTGAACATGCCGAACTCCGGTTCGATCTTCAAAAATCCGCCCGACGACAAGGCGGGGCGCCTCATCGAGTCGGCGGGCCTCAAGGGATATAGCATTGGAGGAGCTAGCGTTTCTATCAAGCACGCAAATTTTATCGTAAACAAAGGCAATGCCTCGGCCGAAAACGTGGTTCAGCTGATCGAACATATCCAGAAGGTGGTCGAGGAAAAGACAGGAACAAAGCTGGAACAGGAAATAGTCATCATCGGGGAGTGATCTTTTAAAGAGCTGTGGCCAGCTCCCTGCTTAACTAATGTGTAAGAGGTCCGCTGAGCACAAAGGTCACCCTCCTTCCTTTGTGATCGGACTCTCTGGCCAAGATCGAGCGCGGACCTCTTACACATGATTTTATCGACAATCGCCGGATGGAACTGAAAGACAAAACGATCGGAATCCTGATGGGCGGTTTGTCGCCAGAGCGTGAGGTCTCCCTCACCACGGGAAACGCGGTGCTGGAGGCAGTGAAAAGAAAAGGGTTGAAAGGAATAGGAATCGACGTGGACCACAATGTTGCCGGAGCTCTTTCACAAAACAACATCGATCTAGCTTTCATTGCCTTGCACGGGGTTTATGGTGAGGACGGTGCAATCCAGGGGGTCTTGGAGTACGCACGGATTCCCTACACCGGATCGGGTGTTCTGGGAAGTGCCCTAGCTTATGACAAGGTGAAATCGAAAGAAATTTTCAAGCTGCACGGCATCCCAACCGCCGACTACCAGATATTTCATCGCAACCAGCATACGCGCCTGCACCGCGTCCTCGACCTGCCGGTGGTGGTAAAACCGTCCAACCAGGGATCGAGTCTTGGAATCAGCATCGTGCGAGAGGAAAAGGAATGGGAAAAAGCTATGGACTTGGCGTTCGGCTACTCGGAAGAGGTGGTGGTGGAACAGTTTATTGAAGGAAAACTGTTAGCGGTCGGGATGAATGGAGAACAGCCGATGCCTGTGGTGCATATCCACCCTAAATCAGGGTTTTATGATTATGAGGCCAAGTACACAAGAGGAAAAACAGATTATATCTGCCCCGCGGACCTCAGCGCAGAAGAAACTCAACGTTGCTGTGACACGGCACTTAATGTTTTTCGGGCTTTACGCGGACGTGGGATGCCACGCGTCGATATGATCCTCGATGCAGAAGGAACCCCTCACGTACTTGAAATGAACACCGTTCCCGGGATGACTCCGACCAGCCTTCTGCCGATGGCCGCAAAGCAGTCGAAGATAGACTTTGACGATCTAGTGATCAAAATTTTAAAAACAGCTCGACTGGACTACGAAAAATAGAGGGGCATCATGGGTTTTATGGTTTTAGAACACAAAAATCCGGTCACAACCTGGAAGCAGGATCGATCGCATCGGCGCAAGAACCGCAAAAAACGCAGACCACAGAGTGGCAAAACCATAAGAAAGAAAACCAATTTTAATTTTGCCGCCGCTTTTAAAACCTTCGCCGAGATGACGGCCAAAGCAATATTAATTGCCGCCTGCTTTTATGGAATTTATGCAGGATACCGGTTCGCAACCGACTCTCCCTATTTCGCGGTAAATAAAGTGACCTGGATCGGAAACCAACATTTATCCGTGGAAGAGCTGGCTCCATGGGCCGGGCCGGTCGCTGGGGAAAACATTTTCCGGGTAGACCTCGGGGAAATTTC
>CAJWLY010000082.1 GCA_913043155.1 uncultured Nitrospinaceae bacterium
CGCACGCCGCCCGCCGTGGTGTCGCCGCTTACTCCACCGTTGACCACCTGATGTGAATATCCGTTTTGCTTTAAGGTAACCTGAAGTTGCGCCGGATAACTCTGGTTTTCTGGAACCCCAAACCCAGCCGTCAGGCTATCGCCGAATGCAAGAATCACGGGCAATGAGTCTCCCGCCTGGACCGTGGGGACCGATAGAAGCAAGCAGGCCACCAGTAAACCTTTAAATATAGCCTTGCTAAAAATTTTGCGGGTTCGGACAACATAAAGTATATTCATATTGAAAAGCCACAAGCGACCCAACATGGATCACCCCCCTAACTCCTCGACATAAGGAGGGAAACTGTCGCCTCTCCCCCTTCCGAGGAGAGGACCTGAAGGGTAATTAACATCCTCAAACTTTATTTCCGATTAATACTTCTAAATAGTTAGAAAACGGAGAATCAAATTGATCCGGATCAGTGGACTGAACAAATCCCTCCACGGTGGCGGACACCAAGTCGATATTATAAATGGAATCGACCTCACGATCCCCGACGGACAATTAGTCGTCGTCACCGGGCCCTCGGGAAGCGGCAAAACCACGTTGTTGAGCCTGATGGCTGGGCTGGACGCACCTACCAGCGGAACGATCTTGATCGACGATCAGGATATCACGAAACTCAATGAAGACGAACTGGCCGAACTGCGCGGGGAACGCTTCGGGTTTATCTTCCAGAGCTTCCACCTCATACCCACATTGACCGCACTGGAAAACGTTGTCCTCTCCGCCGAACTCGGAGGCACCAGCAATGCACACAAGAAATCTGTCGACCTTTTGGGCGTGGTTGGGCTGGCCGAGCGCATTCACCATTATCCGGCTCAGCTCTCCGGTGGAGAACAGCAACGCCTGTGCCTTGCCCGCGCTTTCGTTAATGAACCGGACATCGTGCTCGCCGACGAACCCACCGGAAACCTCGACTCGAAAAACAGCGACCGCATTCTTGATCTCATGATGGAATTGCACCAAACCCGAAAGGCTACCGTAGTGCTTGTGACACATGAACCTGACATCGCGGGAAAATCGCAACGCATACTCACCATGGCCGACGGAAAGATCGTTGAGGATACTCTGCCCTGATGACAACCGGACGACTAACCCAATCTCAACTGTTCACACTGGCTCTTGCAGAATCACGAGGCGCGTGGAGGCGGTTTGTGTTTTTCATCATATGCATCGCTGTCGGTGTCGGTGCGGTGATGACAATTAAAAGTTTTTCCACCCTCCTCAATAATGCTATCCAAGATGAGTCTAAGGGGCTGCTAGCGGCAGACATCGAGATCAGGGGAAGCTGGAAGCAGACTCCGGTAGACGTCGCGTTTCAACAGAAAGCCCTTCCGCAGGGGACAGAGTTTCAGTCCGTCAAGGAACTGCATGTAATGACCCAGCATCAAACTGGCAGCGGTAAAGCTTCGCTTCTTGTCGAGCTTAAAGCGGTTCCCGCTCAAGCACCGTTTTATCCCATGTACGGAACCATCGAGCTTAATCCCCCGCACCCGCTCAATGAGCTGTTATCCAGAAATGGAGCGGTGGTCGATCCCGCTTTCCTTCTGCGCACACACCTCAAAATTGGCGATTCGTTTCAACTGGGTAAAACCCAGATACGCGTCAACGGGACGGTAGGAAAGGAACCTGACCGCATATCGCGAGCCTTCAGCATCGGACCGCGCGTTTTCGTCACACACACCACATTGAAGGAGGCCGACCTCATACGTACCGGGAGTAGGGTCCGGCACCGTACGCTGATCCGCCTGCCGAATACCATCGAACTGGAGAAAGCCTTCGCAATCCTCGAACAGGGCCTGAGCGACAAGGCAACCAGCTTACGCACCTACAAAGATATGGAGTCATCGCTCAACAAGTCGATCGAGCGCATGGGACAATATCTCGGCGCGGTTGGAGTCATCGCACTTCTTCTAGGGGGGATCGGCGTGGCTATGATCGTCCGCACCTTCATGGCGCAGAAGCTGGATACCATAGCTATCCTCACCTGTCTCGGCGCATCTTCCCACATTATTTTTAAAATTTATCTCCTGCAATCGCTCCTTCTCGGCTTGTCTGGAAGTGTTCTCGGAGTGATCGCGGGATACGGACTCCAGTTTTCCTTACCACCAAAACTTTCCGGACTGCTCAACTTGAACCTGGAACCTGTATTCTATTGGATACCCGCAGTCCACTCGCTCGCGCTGGGGATGATAACCACGCTTCTGTTTTGCCTTTGGCCACTCTTTTGCGCCGCAAAGACAAAACCGCTTTGCCTCTTCCGCAGAAATTTCGAGGAAGAGGAGTTATCACCGGGCACTCAATGGGAACGCTGGATGGCGGGTCTACTTTTTGCGGCCATCATGGCAGGAATCGTTATCTGGGAGGCAGGGTCGATTAAGCGTGGCGCTGTGTTTCTATTGGCACTGGGAGTTTCTACATTACTGCTGAGCGGTATCGCGGCGCTGGCTCTTAAAGGACTCAAAAACCTTCCGCCGCCTGGCAAGATGACTGGGCGGTATGGATTCGCCAACCTGTATCGGCCCAACAATCAGGCGCGGTCCATCGTCACCTGCCTGGGGATGGGCATCATGCTCGTTCTTACCGTCCGGCTTGTGCAAATGGATATGATCACCATGCTCAAGGAAAATACTGAGACCCGCCCGCCCAATTACTTCTTTATTGATATTCAATCAGATCAGACCGAAACATTCATCCGTACACTCGACCGCATCGCCCCGGAAGCGGAACGGACCCTCACGCCGCTGATCCGTTCGCGGTTTCACGGTATCGACGGCCGCCTCGCTGAAAGCTGGAAATATCAAAACAAGCATAAGGAAGAATGGTTTATCACCCGTGAGTTCGTAACCACACACTCGGAGGGCGGCGAACTGCCAAAAGGCAACAAAATCGTTCAGGGCACGTGGTGGGACGCAGAAAGTTCCTCCATCGCACAGGTTTCGCTGGAAGAAGACGCAGCCAGGCGGCTCGGAGCAAAAATCGGATCCCAACTCACCATGGATATCCAAGGGATCAAAGTCACCGCGCCAGTCACCAGTATCCGCAAGGTCAACTGGCGCAACATGCGCACGAATTTTTACATGATCTTTTCTCCTGGCGCCCTTAAGGGCGCGCCGGTCACCCACGTTTCCACCGTACACGTACCCGAGAGTAAGGAACTGTTGCTCCAGCACGCCATGGTCGAAGTGCTCCCCAACATCACCGCACTCTCCACCCGGGACATCGTAACCACGATCGAAAACGTGGTAGAAAAACTGAAAACCCTGGTCGATTTCATGTCGGTGTTCACCATCGTGGCTGGGCTGATCATCCTTGTCGGCTCCATCGTGTCAACGAAGTACCGCAGGCTCAAGGAATCAGCCGTACTTAAAATCCTGGGCGCGAAGCGGAGCAAGGTAGCATCGATACTTGGGGTCGAGTACGCGACGATCGGCATCATCGCGGGTGTCGTTGGTATCGGGTTATCATCGGTTCTGTCATGGGCGGTCATGAAGTATCTCGTAAAAGCACCTTGGAACGCGCAACCCGGCGTCATGGTGTGGACTTTGGGAGTTGCCGTCCTACTCACCACCCTCACCGGAATCTTTGCCAGCCTCGATGTACTTAAAAACAAACCTTTGAAAACCCTGAGACAAGTGGATGGATAAACCAAATCCCCCACAAAACCGAGAGCATCTCAGTTAGGGCGTGGGGAGGACCTGTTTTTTCTCTTTACCAAGGCGATCCATTAGTTATTTTTTCAGTCTTCCAAGCGAACAGGGGGAGGGTCATCTGCGTTCATCGATACTACCACTCGTGCTAATCTGTCTGTCATGAAGCCTGTCATTCCAGTTCTATTTTGTCTTACATTTCTGGCAAGCTCGGCAGTTTTCGCCAGCGATGAGGTTTTGATTCCTGCCGGTGCATTCCTGAGAGGCACAGATCAGGGAACGGACGCGGAGCGTCCGGTTCACACAGTCCAACTCGATGCGTTCTATATCGACAAGCACGAGGTGAGCAACGAAGCGTTCCGCAGGTTCAATCCAAACCACATTTCCAGTCCTTATTCCTCCTGTAAAAAATGTCCGGTGACTTTGGTGAACTGGTACGAAGCGGAGGCCTACTGCGCCCAGGTAGGAAAACGCCTTCCGACGGAAGCGGAATGGGAAAAGGCGGCGCGGGGACCGGAGCAAAATGACGGCATCCCCCCACAAACGGCTCACTTCGCGGCCCCCATGCAGGCAGGAGCCGTTTCGGTCGACACACTGGAACCAAATGGATACGGACTCCGACACATGCATGGGAACGTCTGGGAATGGACGTCGGACTGGTTTGACGCATTGTATTACGTGAAGAGTCCGAGGACGAACCCCACGGGTCCCGGTGACGGATACCGCAAAATAGTGCGCGGCGGGAGCTGGTATAATCCATCCTACTATGCCCACGCCGGAATGCGGTTTCGGTTGAAACCGAACGTACGCCTGTTCTCTTTAGGATTACGCTGTGCGCGGACCCCTTGATTTTCTCTGGAGACAGTGATGGTCCCGATTCATTTGAAACAGCCTTGGAAACTTCCCGAACAACAGGTAACCCCGGAAGAAGTTTATCTGAAACGACGGGATTTCCTCAAGACGATGGGACGCGCCAGCCTCGGTGCGGCAGCGCTGCTCATGCTCCCCCCCGGACTGTCCCGCCTGTGGGCGGCGACGAATGACACGCCTAGCTCCCCTCTCCTCACCCCTTCATCCGAGTCAACCGTTTCTCGCTACAATAATTTTTACGAGTTTGGAACCGTAAAAGACAGGATCTGGAAACTCGCGGAATCACTGAACACCGGTGGATGGCAAATTGAGGTGGGCGGACTCGTTCGCAAACCGCAAATGCTTGACGCGGAAAAGTTGATCCGGAAAATGCCTGTGGAGGACCGCATCTACCGCCTGCGCTGCGTGGAGACATGGTCGGTTGTGGTGCCGTGGACCGGATTTCCCCTAAAGGTGCTGATCGATCAGCTTGAGCCTTTATCGGGAGCAAGGTACGTGAAGTTCACGACGTTTCTCGATCCCAATATCGCGCGTGGGCAAAGAAGCAGGTTCTGGGAACCCTGGCCCTACACCGAGGGGTTGACGCTTGAAGAAGCAACGCATGACCTGACCTTTGTGGCAACGGGAATTTACGGACATTCGCTGCCACCTCATCACGGGGCACCCCTTAGGCTCGTGGTCCCGTGGAAGTACGGGTTCAAAAGCATCAAATCGATCGTAAAAATCGAGTTCACCAAAGAAGAACCGGAAACGTTCTGGCAGTCGGTATCCCCGCTTGAATACGATTTTCCCGCCAACGTGATTCCGCATCAACCCTACGCACGCTGGCACCAGGAATTCGAACGCATCCCCGGACAGAAGGGAACAGTAAAAACCAAACTCTTCAACGGATATGCCAAGCAGGTGGCGCACCTTTACAAATAATGGGATCGTGATGGTACAGTAGGCCAGCTGGCATTTCTTTCCTTTTTTAAATCAGGTGAAATAATGGGATACACATACATGCTTCTGGCGTTGGTTATCGGTTTGCTATTGCCTGTTCAGGTGGGTATCAACGTCGAGTTGGCACGACGCGTCGCGAGTCCGGTCACCGCCGGACTCATCTCCTTTGCCGTGGGAACGGCTGTTCTTCTGCTTTGCGGGTGGACCATGCGGATTTCTCTGCCAAGCTGGAACACGGTCGCGGCGTTCCCCATCTGGCTATGGCTTGGGGGATTGATCGGCGCCCTGGCGGTTTTCGGCGGCATTGTCGCCGGGCCCCGCATCGGGCTCCTCGCGCTCGTGGCTTTAGTGCTCGCAGGCCAACTGATCGCGTCGCTGCTCCTGGACCATTACGGGTGGCTCGGCTTCCCCGTTCGGGAGTTGAGTTGGGGGCGTGTGACAGGTTCCGCCCTTCTTCTTGCCTCGGTGGTTCTGATCCACAAGTATTAAGTCAGAACATCTTTACCGGAAAAATAAAAAGGGCCTGCACCGTGAACGGTACAAGCCCTTTTATATGCGAATGGCGGGGCCGACGAGACTCGAACTCGCGACCTCCGGCGTGACAGGCCGGCATTCTAACCAACTGAACTACGACCCCGCTTTTACCTAAGTCCAAAACCTACATAAACAAAGCTTTCTGAGATTCTATTACACCCGGCCCGACAAATAAACCCCCTCGCTATACAGGACCCCGCGGTCCGGTAACTAGGACCCAAGCAATGGTAGGCGGAACAGGGCTCGAACCTGTGACCCCCGGCTTGTAAGGCCGGTGCTCTTCCAGCTGAGCTACCCGCCCTCACTCGATTTTTTTTAGGTGGTCGGGCCCGGACGTAAAGAGAGGTTGGAGTATATAAACGAGCCTTTTCCGTGTCAAGATTTTTAATAGACACCTCCCTTTTCTGACAGGAAAGATTGACACCCTATCGCACTGAGGATAGGATGAAGCGTCCACGGGGCAATATGAAACCCCTCGCCGAATTGGCAATGGCCTGCTTCCCCGGAGGCGGCAAGAGCTCTTTGAAGCTCGTCGGCGCAACCTGATGCAGCTCCCCCAAAAGTCTTTGCATGAAACGAGCTTGAACTGATGGTCAAGCACTACCTCAACAACCTTCTGGGACGTTTTTCCTCTGATCTGGCGATGGATCTGGGTACCGCAAATACATTGATCTATGTCAAGGAGAAGGGCATCGTCCTTAACGAGCCCTCGATGATAGCTGTCAACCCCACCGGGAACGGCGTCGAAGCCGTCGGGCTCGATGCAAAGCATATGTACGGCCGCACGCATGACCAACTGAATGCGATCCGGCCGATGAAAGACGGGGTCATCGCCGACTTCGATTCC
>CAJWLY010000083.1 GCA_913043155.1 uncultured Nitrospinaceae bacterium
ACATGTAGAAAAATAAAGAAACCGACGACTGCCTTGTTGAGTTTAGGTTTGGGTTTGACCCGGGTAAGTGTAGGCATATTTTTTTTCAGTAGGTTATTAGGGTTATTTAAGAAGGTTATTAAAGATTATTAAGGTAACGTGTCGTTTCTTGCGAATTGTGGCATACTACGCTTAAAACGCGTTGGTCTATGTAAAACTTATGTAATATTTGGAGATAGGGCGATCCTGGCCGACTGCGATTCGGTTTCTAGGTTTCCCAGTTCCCGGCATGAGCAAACTGCGCGCATTATTCCATCCCATTTTTGTTTTTATCGGGATTCAGGTTGCCTGGATTGGGCTGATAGGCGTCTGGATTTACTGGTACGTCAAAAACAGCCGCGATCTCAGGGAATTTGCCAAGCGCCTTCCCCCTGAACTGCTGGAAGTGGATTTCGACTGGGTGGTTCTGGTCGAGGGAGGGGTACTGATGTTAATGATCCTTGCCGGCGTTTACGTGATTTTCGTGTATTGGAACAAACAGGCGCGGCTGAATCGACTCCAGGGCAACTTCGTCTCCAGCGTATCGCATGAGTTAAAATCTCCCTTGGCCTCCATTCAGCTTTACCTGGAAACTCTCAAGTACCAGAAAGTCTCACCCGAAGAAACACAGGATTTTGTCGAGATCATGCTGGCCGATACAGAGCGTCTCTCAAGTCTCATCGACAATATTCTCGAGTCCAGCAAATCCGACCCCAAAAGTATACAGCTCCAGTTCCAGCCGGTAGAGACGGGGCCATTCGTTCGGGAAGTGCTGAAACAGCACAAGCGCCTGTTCGAAGAGAAGCGCTGCGAGGTGAAGCTGGAGTTGGGCGATGCCCCGAAGGTTAACCTGGACTTCAAGGCCATGCGAATGGTGTTTAATAACCTGATCGTAAATGCTTTGCGTTATTCACCGACCGGATCGTCTCTCACCATTCGGGTGAGACGTGATGAAAAATATTGTCTGATTGATTTTATCGATCAGGGGTTCGGATTTGAAAAGAAAGAACTGAAAAGGGTGTTTAAAAAGTTTTATCGGGTACAACATCAGGAAACCCAGAACATCGAAGGAGCGGGGCTCGGATTGTTTATCTCCCGGCAGATCGTAAAGAGCCACAAGGGAAATATCAAGGCGTACAGCGAAGGCCGCAACCGTGGTACCCGGTTTACCGTGAGTCTGCCCTTGAACCTGACCCCCAGCGAAGTTACAGCTGATAAAACGGTGGAAGAGGTGAGTTGACTGTGTCGGAACTGAATAAAATTTTACTGGTGGAAGACGACCCGCACTTGGCCAAGGGACTGCGGTTCAATCTGGAACGGGAAGGTTACGAGGTTTCCCTGGTTGATAACGGTGTTTCGGCACTCGATTTGTTGAGGGAGGAGGATTTTGACCTGCTCATCCTCGACCTCATGCTTCCCACGATGGGTGGACTTGACGTGGCTAGGAAAATAAGGGAGACAAACATGCGTTTCCCCATTCTGATGCTCACCGCCAAATCGACGAAAAAGGACAAGGAAATCGGGTTTGAAGCGGGTGCCGACGATTATCTCACCAAACCTTTTCATTTGCCCGAACTGCTGTTACGCGTAAAAGGAATCTTACGCCGGTGGGAATGGTATAAGGATCCCGTGCATGATCAGGAAATTTTTCGCTTTGGTGAAATGTGGATCAATTTCGGAACCGGAAAGGCGAATGGAATCGATGGTGAATTTTATCTCACCACCAAGGAAGTCCTTGTCATGAACCTCTTGGTCGAGAAAAAGGGTGACGTCGTTACCCGCGAGGAGTTGCTTGAAAAAGTTTGGGGCTACGACCCGGAAACCGAAACACGCACCGTGGATAATTTTATTTCGCGCCTCAGAAAATATTTCGAGAAGAAACCCCAGAGGCCTCGGCACATCATCACCGTGCGAGAAAAGGGATACCAGTTCAACCTGTAAGACTCGTTTCCCTCTTTACGGTGAAATATTTATCCATGTTTCAATTTTTCTCGCCAGTTGCGCGTCATCGAACCGCTCGACGGAAAGCTCATCGATGAACAGACATTCCCCTAGTACCTCAGTTCCAGAAAGCTCCCGGATAAGCTCAGCCTGTTCTCGCTCTACGGCATTGAGCTCCCTGTCTTCCATATGGTTGAGGATGACCCCGGCAACATCAATCCCTGCGTTCTTAGCTGCGGTCAGTGTCAGGAGAGTGTGATTGAGCGTGCCCAAGGTGATCCGGCTGACAATAATGAGGGGTAGTCCCAGATCAAGGACGAGATCGGTCACCAGGTAATCGGGCCGCAAAGGGACCATGAGCCCGCCAATTCCTTCAACGAGTATTTGATCGTGTCGATGTTGGAGCAGACGGAAGTTTTCCAGAATGCAGTTGATTTCCAGTTCCCGGTTCTCCATCCGTGCCGCCTGTAAGGGCGCCGCGGCATGTTTT
Source organism: uncultured Nitrospinaceae bacterium (assembly GCA_913043155.1). Taxonomy (GTDB): domain Bacteria; phylum Nitrospinota; class Nitrospinia; order Nitrospinales; family VA-1; genus CAJWLY01. The sequence goes on from CAJWLY010000083.1 coordinate 2,450, forward strand.
AGACGAATGGGGCAGGCCTCTTCAAGGGCGTCTTTATTGCCCGAGACTGCGAGTAGAAATTTTGTGTCGGAATTTACCTCCGAACTGCATTCCGGATCCACTCCCGTTTCGATGGGTTTCATGACGCCGGTACTCACCTCCCATTTGCGAAACAGCGTTAGCAAGCAGGCGGTGACTATGGTTTTACCGACTCCGGTATCGGTTCCAGAAATGAAATAACCTTTTGGTTTCATCTTATGTTATGAGAGTTCGGGCGGTTAGATTGTCCCATGATTACCCTCGAGAAAAAATATTTTTTCCCCCCCCCAAGAAAAACTGAGGAAGAAGAAATTCTGATATAATGGATATCCTGGAATGCGGTCGAGCTTCGTTTTTTATTTTACCGGAAAGGCGCGTCGGGTCATGGGTTCAGGAAAAGTGGAGGTCATCTGTCCCTGTTGTGAGAGCAAACTGCAGGTTGATAAAAAGACCGGCGAGGTTCTGTGGGAGCAGAAAAAGGAAATAGCCATGCCTTCCCTGTCTGATATGGTGAAAGGGCTCGACTCACAGAAAATGGAGCAGGAGTCCCAATTTAAGAAACAGAACGAGGCGCAGAAAGAGCGGAACCGATTGCTCGACGAAAAGTTTAAGGAGGCCCAGAAGCATGTCGATAAGTCCGACACCCGGCCCCTTCGTGATTTTGACTTGGATTGACCCCGCTACCCAGCCGTTAACCTCAAGCTTCCACACTCATCCCATCGTAAGCCAGTTCAATGTTCTCCGGCAGTTGCCTCGACACCTTCTCGTGATCGAATGTATGGTTGATATGCGTAAGGATCGCTCGTTTAGGCTGAAGATCCTCGATCACCTCAAGGGCCTGGCTCAAGGCAAAATGGGTGGGGTGTGGATCGAATCCGACCGCGTTGATAATCAGAATATCCAGGTGTTTCAGTTTCCTTCTTGAGGCGTCGGGGATTCCACTGCAGTCGGTGATATAGGCGCAATTGTTGAATTTGTAGCCTAGGATTTTCAGGTTCCCGTGAAGAATGTCGAACGGAGTGACCAAAACACCTCCCAGTGAAAATGTTTCACCATTCAACGAGTTTAGAGTTAGCTTCGGCAGGCCGCCTCCCGCCTGTGTGGTTCTGTTGAAAATATAATCGAATTTCGTGCGGATTACAGAGATCGTATTCTTGTTCCCATAGCAGGGGATGACGGTGCTGTTGAAGTGATTGAAGCTTCTCAACTCGTCAATCCCGTGGACGTGATCGGCGTGGTGATGGGTATAAAGAACGTAATTGATATAGGAGATGCCATGGGCCAGACACTGCTGCCTCAGATCGGTGGATGTGTCGATGAGTAGGTGGTGTCCGTTTTCATGGATCAGGACGGATGAACGCAGACGCTTGTTTTTGGGATCGTTGGACTGGCATACATCGCAATCGCAACACAGTGAAGGGATGCCGGTGGATGTTCCCGATCCAAGAAAAAGAATGTTCATGATAAATTAAGGTTGTCCGGTATCCAGTTCAATGCCGGATATCGCAGAGCGTATCGTTTTTTTCGCACGGGCGGGTTTCAAATTGTATGGTCGAGTGCGTGATGTTGAACCTGCTTTTGAGCAGTTCTTTAATATCCTTCAAAACCGATTCAAACTGACTTGCCTTATTGTCGTGAAGCAGTGCGTGAGTACTCAAGGCGTAAATATTCGAACAGATGCTCCAGATATGAAGTTCATGGATATCACGGATAGCGGGAAGCGCCGTGAGTTCTCTTTTGACCTCAGCAATTGATACTCCCTTAGGGACCCCTTCCAGTAGAATGTGTAACGCGTCCGCAAGTATGTTCCACGCACCCCAGAGCAGAAGCAAGGCGATGCCTGCCGCTAGAAGGGGGTCCACGACGAACCATCCGGTAAGCCAGATAATACCGCCGCCGATCAGGACCCCAACCGATGCGATGGTGTCCCCCAGAATATGAAAGAAAGCGCCCCGAAGATTCAGATCGTGCGTATGCCGAAAAGAGTCTTTGAGGTAGTAAATGACGATCAGGTTGGTTGTCAGGCCCAGCGCGGCGACGATAATGACCATCCCGCTGTTCACCGTGGGTGGGTTCTGATACCGTTGAATAGCTTCGTAAAAAATACCGCAGGCTATGAGGGCAAGAACCAGCCCATTTATGATTGCGGCCAGGATTTCGATGCGGTGGTATCCGTAAGTTTTTTCCTCGTTGGTAGGCAGACAGGCGATTTTAAGGGCGAACCAGCTCAAAGTCAGCGAAAATACATCAGTGAACATATGGGCCGCATCGCTCAGTAGAGCCAGACTGTTAGCTAGAATGCCACCGACCACCTCGATGCAAAGGACGAAGAAAGTAAGCCACGCCGCAACTTTCAGGTGATTTCGGATAGCTGGAGAATCCATTGTATTTTTAGAATCCTTATCCACAGGAAAACATCTTCTTTAGTGTCGGTAAAAAGAGGCGTCCTATTCGACGGGTTTCGATTATTTATTGTAGATAACGGTGTTCCTTCCTGTCAAGGCGGGCTCCGGTGGGCTTCAAGCGAGGCCTAGCAATTTCAAGCTCGCATTTGAACCGGGTCGAAACTTTGTGCTACATTAGGACCCTTCAACTGTAAATTTTTCTAAACAGAGGAGAATGAAATGGCAACATTGGTAGCTAAACCTGCGCCTGAATTTGAAGCTCAGGCCGTCATGCCCGATGGTTCTTTTAAGCAGATCACGCTTTCTGATTATAAAGGGAAATACGTGGTCCTTTTTTTCTACCCACTTGATTTCACTTTTGTTTGTCCGACAGAGATCATTGCTTTCAGCGAAAAGCAGGGAGAATTTGAAAAGCGCAACACCCAGGTGATCGGTGTGTCTATCGACAGCCATTTTTCACACTTGGCTTGGAGGAATACCGACCGTAAAAAAGGCGGGTTGGGTGATATCGCGTACCCCCTCGTTGCTGATATTTCTAAGCAAATCAGCAAGGATTACGACGTTCTAGCTGACATGGGTATAGCGTTTCGCGGGTTGTTTTTAATCGACAAGGAGGGCATTGTCCAGCACCAGCTCGTGAATAATCTACCCCTGGGCCGAAACGTTGATGAAGCGCTTCGGCTGGTTGATGCGTTGCAGTTTCATGAAAAAAACGGCGAAGTTTGCCCCGCCAACTGGAAAGAAGGCGAGGATGGCATGCAGGCCGACCCCGAAGGTGCGCAGGCTTATTTCAGCAAGCACAATTGAATCCGGGAATCCGGTCTTGAAAGTGTAGGTGTAAATTGTCAGCCATTGAACCCACTGGAAGTTTCCCGCGGGCGGATAACGCCTGCGGGCTTTTTTTCTTATGATTGTTTTATCTAATGACGATGGTTTCAACGCTGAAGGATTGCGGGTGCTCCGCAGGGAGATGATGAAGGTTGCCGAGGTGGTGATCGTTGCACCGGAGACGGAACAGAGCGCAATGGGCCACGCCATCACCCTGACCCAGCCGCTCAAAGTCCGCGAAGTGGTCGAAAACGGGGAGCTCATCGGTTACGCTGTCAACGGAACTCCAGCCGATTGCGTAAAAATTGCCACTACGGTTCTTCTGGATCAGCCCCCTGAGATGGTAGTCTCGGGTATCAACCTAGGTGGAAACTTGGGCACCTGTGCAATCTATTCGGGAACCGTGTCCGCCGCCACCGAAGCCACGATCATGGAAATCCCCGCCATCGCGGTTTCCCTCAACACGTTCGAAAATCCCGACTTTAGTTTTGCCGGTGAGTTTACCCGTAAGCTGGCTCCCCTGGTTCTGGAAAAAGGCCTGCCGCAAGGAGTGGCGCTGAACGTCAATGTGCCTGCGGTACCTCGATCAGAAATCAAAGGAGTGACCGTGACCCGTCAGGGAAGATCCCGGGTGGTGGAAACGTTCGACAAGCGGGTCGACCCAAGGAACAATACCTACTACTGGATGGCGGGAGAAATGCGTTTCGATGAAGCTGATGAGGATACGGATTGCCGCAGGGTCTCCAACAACTACGTTTCCGTCACCCCCATCCATTTTGACCTCACCAGCCATAGAACGATCGCTAAGCTGAAAGATTGGGATATCTCCCTTTAGGATGCTTTGAACTCCGATTTGGTTTAGGATAAGCCCCTTGGTTGATTCCTAGCTGGGTAGAAGGAATTTCTCAAGGTGGTAACGAGTGGTAACGAGTAACTCCCTTCCAAAGGGTAGCGGACACAAAAAACGGCCGATGAGAAAGAATCTCATCGGCCGTTTTGTTTTTAACTAACAAGGGGGAATTACAGTGTCCAGCGTTATGCTTTGACCGTACTGGCGTTCTCCTGCAATGCGTCTTTGCGGCT
>CAJWLY010000084.1 GCA_913043155.1 uncultured Nitrospinaceae bacterium
CGAACACGCACATCCACCGCGCCTTTGACCGCCTTCTCGTAAAAAGCAAGCCCCTGTTTCTCAATGCACAAACTCACTTCAATGGCATCGATGCATTGGAACGAGGTTGATGGTCCCTGAGCAGATGGTTCCATGGGTCGACTCTTAACCAATCCCGGATTCCCGCCGGACACAGGTGGGAAAACAAAGGCAGAAGATTTGATTTAACGTACTTTGCAATCCCTCACGAAGGCTTTCAGGCTACCTTAAATACCAATCAAAAAGAATTGGTTTTTAAAATACCACAGGGGCACAGAACAACGGAAACTTTATATCTTCAATAAAAATAATATGTTATATTGTATTTCCCTTTACGGGATCTGGGGCTGAGTCGGGGCCGGCCGTCAAAACTACGGCATACACCTGCTCCGGAAATTGTCCCTATCAGCCCTCCTGTCATTGGAACCAATAACGCAGGTCGAACCGTCCGCAAGAACGGACCGGATGATTCAGTGGATGTATGAAAAAAGTCGAGATTTTTACCGACGGCGCCTGCCGGGGAAATCCAGGGCCCGGCGGATACGGAAGTATTATCAGAATCAAGGGAAAGGCGAAAGAGTTCCGGGGTTCGGAAGAGGAAACCACGAACAATATAATGGAACTTACCGCCGCCATTGTGGCGCTCAACCAGCTCAAAGAACCCTGTGAGGTTGTGTTAACCTCAGACTCCCAGTACCTGGTCAAGGGAATGACGGAATGGATCAACAGCTGGATTCGCAAGGGCTGGATCAACTCTAGCAAACAGCCGGTAAAGAACAAGGAGCTTTGGGTAGAGCTCGAGCGACTTAACCGGCAACATAAAATTTCCTGGGTCTGGATTCGCGGTCACTCTGGACATGCGGAAAACGAGCAGTGCGATCGCTTAGCCAACCAGGCTATCGACGAAATGCAGTAACGAGATAGAATAGCATGCAGATCCGAGTCAACCTGATGCGAGATTATCCGCCTAAACGGTCCGACTACCGGGCCGTTGTTCTGGCAATTGCGCTGACGGTTCCCCTGATTTTCAATTCCTGCTCGATTTTCACGCCTAGACCTGACGACACAAGCTCCAAGGATTCGGATCAGATCTACCAGTCGCAACGCGCCAAACGTCCAGACCTTTCGGCTCCGCCTGACCACCCTCCGTTCTGGTATTGGGAGCGAGGGACTCATCCGAAAAACCTGCCGCCGGAAGGTTCAACAACCAACCAATCCTTCCTCAAGTCCAAAGCCCTTCAGCCGAAAATTTTTCTCGACGATATGGATCCGGACTCTCTACGAAACGCGGTCCGCAACCAGTTGCTGGCAATGGCATCGACCGATCCGTCAAAAGCCGAGCGCCTGGGCGAACTGATGGTGACTCGAAACTGGCTGGAGGAAACCCTGAAATCGTTTTTAAAACTCATCGACGAAAACCTGCCGCCGGAAGAATTTAGCCGTCGCCTTCGTGATGAATATGTCGTGCACCGTGTGGGTAATGGAAAAAGTAAGAAGGTGCTTTTCACCGGATACTACGCCCCGATTCTTGAGGCCAGCCGAGTGCGCACTGAGGAGTACCGTTATCCGCTTTACCAACTGCCGGACACATCCCAACCAATCCAGTTCATCGGACACAGAGCGGGTTACGAGGTGCTCGAATCGTCTTCACCCAACGCACGTGAATGGCGTCAATACACCCGCGGACAGATCGACGGCGAAGGAATCCTTGAAGGGCATGGACTGGAAATCGCTTGGCTGAGGGACGACGTTGACCGTTTTTTTCTGCACGTTCAAGGCTCCGGCCTGCTCCGGTATCTGGACGGATCCACGCAGGGAGTACACTTTGCAGGTGCCAACAACTATAAATACGGCGGACTCGGCAGGCGCATGATAGAGGATGGTGTGATCGAATTGGGACAGGGGTCGATGCAGGGAATTAAAAAATATTTTCGTGAACATCCCGAGGATATTCCAAAATATTTTTTTCAAAATAAACGTTATATCTTCTTTTCACTGGTAGACGACGGGGGGCCTCGCGGTTCAGGTGGTGGAGAGCTGGTGGGAGGGCGCTCTATAGCCACCGACAAAACGATTTATCCTGCCGGTGGAGTCGCCTATGTTCAGCTTCGTAAACCCATTCTGGATGAGAACAACAATATCACGCGATGGGAGAAGTTTTCCCGATTCGTGATCGACCAGGACACTGGAAACGCGATCCGAGGAGCCGGGCGGGCAGACTTCTACTTCGGCATGGGGGATCGCGCCGGCGCAAAAGCGGGGCACTACTACGAGCGAGGCAAGGTCTACTACCTGATCAAGAGAATAACCAACTAGCAAGTTAAAAAAAGCTTTATTAGAACAAATAAAATGAGGTTTCCCTAGTTACTCATTGGTTTGTTCTTCCTCTGGCCAACCAAATTTACCAATGAGCGGCACAAACTTACATCTTCCGATTTCACGCCGGACCAAGCGATCTCCGCTTTTATTGAACACGACAAGAGCTTGATCTTCCTTGCCGCCCACTGGTGCAATCAGACGTCCTCGGTCGGATAGCTGCTCCAACAACGCCGAGGGAACTTCCGGGGTTGACGCGGTTACAAGAATCGCATCGAAAGGCGACTGGTCACGCCAACCATAGGTGCCATCGAAGACCTTGAATACAATGTTTGCATACCCCAATTGGGCCAGCAATTCCTTCGACTTTCGGGCAATGGGCTTGACCCGTTCAATCGTGAACACCTGCGCAGCCAACTCGGCCATAATGGCCGTCTGATAACCTGATCCGGTACCAATCTCTAGCACCCGCTCCTCACCCTTCAGTTGAAGGGTCTGGGTCATCAACGCCACGATGTAGGGTTGTGAAATCGTCTGATTCTCGCCGATAGGCAGAGGACAGTCACCATAAGCACGGTGCTGAAGGGAAGAGTTTACGAAAAGGTGGCGCGGTACGCGGCTCATAGCCTCCATCACCGCAAGGTCCTTGATGCCCCGATTCACCAGCTGTTCTTCGATCATTTTGCGCCTTTGTCCGGCGTACGCCTGTATGACCTGTTCCGTTAATTGCATTGGGAACAGTCTCCTCTCATCAGAACTGGCAAGTGGTATTGCGTAATTGGGGGGGGGGACCAAGCAGAGAAAACAATCGGGAAAGGTGAAAAAGTTTTAGTGCAAAAAATAGGACACCCTTTTCATGTTGCCACCGCCCGTTTTAACTCCGAATTGCCGAGCAAGACTGCTCCCTCCGAAATTTTCTATGACGGATTTTGCTTTTCGGGGATTCTGGTAAAAAACGAGGTCCCAGCTATCCTGACCCTCTTCATATTTCAGAAGGTAGATATTGTCGTCGTCGGCCTCGACCTTGAAATAGACCGCACCTTCACCATACCAGCGGTCCATCACCTCTTTTATCTTGTACTGGCGGTCGTGCAACCGAAAAGCATGGGGTCGTTCGTCTCTTTTATGTCCTGAGTAACCGTCAACCTTGAGCATGCGTGCATGTTATGACGTTACCTTTTAAAAGTAAACATCTTTTTAGCTGTGCAAACACCTTGTTCCTATAACCCCTAACTCTTTTAGAAATAAAGCTTCATTAAATGCTATAAGGGATGGGCACGCACCTCCTTTTTCGGCCGAAGAATTTGCCCTGCGGCGAACCTGAAACCTTCAGATTTTTATGCTTAAGTCGGGCATCACCCGCGTCGAAAACCACCTTCACGCCCTAATCGGCGAAAGAAACCTGAACACCTCTCCGGAGTGGCTACAACAATGTGCCGACTACATTGCAAACCGGTTTCGTGATAGCCAGCTGGCGGTCCGTAAGGAGGTGGTTCCCTTCGACACCAGATCATCCGACAATATTCTGGGACGGAAGGAGGGTTCCGACCAAAGGAGTAATCCATTTGTCCTCGCCGCGCATTACGATACCGTCGAAGGATCGCCCGGAGCCGATGACAACGCGAGTGCCGTCGCCGTCCTGCTGGAAGCCGCCCACTGTCTGCAATCAGTACCGCTTCGGATACCCCTGATCTTTGCCGCTTTCTCGCTGGAGGAATCCGGGTTCGTGGGAAGCTATCACCACATTGCCGAAGCGGGAAAACGGAACGAAGGGTTCTACGGTATGATCTCGCTGGAAATGGTGGGGTACCGGGACTGCCGGTCCGGATCCCAAAGTTACCCTGTTTATGTGGATTCGTCCCGCTTCCCGGATACGGGGGATTTTCTCGCTGTGATCGGTAATGAGCCATCGGCAAAACTGACTAATGCGGTCGCACACGGCATGCGTAACGCGGCGCCTACCCTGCCGATCGAGCAACTCATCGTACCTGGGCGCGGTGACGAATTCACCGAAGTGCGTTTAAGTGACCACTCCCCCTTCTGGGAACACGGTATCCCAGCTGTCATGATCACAGACACAGCGTTTTTCAGAAATCCCAATTACCATCAGGCCTCGGACACGTTGGACACGCTTGATCTGGAATTCATTTGCGATACCGTCCAGGCGGTAACCGGATTTCTAAAACGTTATCTATCCTGACAAAAAAGATGACAGATGACCCCCCACGACCAGAAATGGGTCGGGGACACCTTATGGAGGAGCGTGGGGAGCACGGGCCAACGAAAAACAGGAGCAATGCGGATACATTTTCATCAACTTCAACGGCATGGATGCAGGCTGTCCAGAAGGTCTAGCTCACCCACCAACAGTCCTATCTTCCTCACTACATCATCCACCCTCTATTACGACCTCGCCTCACTTAATGAGAAGTTTTCTACTCAAGCGCGTTCAAGTAAGGCATATTGACATTGCGTAGACGGTTTGTTAGCGTGATCGTATTATCTTATTTTTTATAACTACTGGGAAAATAGATGCCTTGGGATGACCTACATGAATCTAAAGGACCCGATGAAAGGTTTCGCGGAGGCGGAAGCTCGGGGGGAGGGTCATCCGGCAAGCCGCCTTTCAATATTCCCCAGATCAAGATGCCCAAATTCAAGCCTTCCATGTTCTGGACCATTGTAGGATTGCTGTTACTGGTTTGGATCATTCCGGGAACATTCTATTTCGTCGAACCGGACGAAGAGGGGGTGGTCGTCACTTTTGGAGAATTTTCCCGCATCACCCAGCCGGGCCTACATTTTAAATTTCCTTCCCCGATCGAGCATGCAAGCACCCCGAAGGTACGGAAGATTCGGCGCGCAGAAATCGGTTTCCGCACCCAACGGGGTGGGGGAGCTGCGCAGAAAGTTCCCGCCGAATCGCTAATGCTCACGGGTGACCAGAATATCATTGATATCAACCTCGTGGTGCAATACCGGATCATGGATTCGGTAGCGTACCTGTTCAACGTGCGGCGCCAGCACAAGTTGGTACGTAACGTGGCCGAAACCGTGATCCGCGGGATCGTAGGCGGCCGCAACATCGATGAAGCGCTGACAACGGGTAAAGCGGAAATTCAAGTACAGGCCCAGGAACACGCCCAAAAACTTCTAGATAAGTATGAGTCTGGGATCCAAGTCGTCACCATCCAGTTACAGGATGTCCACCCGCCCCAACAAGTGGCGGCAGCGTTCAAGGACGTGGTAAGCGCACGCGAGGACAAGGAACGAATGATCAACGAAGCCCAGGGGTATCGTAATGCGGTGATCCCGGAAGCCCGCGGGCAGGCAGCGCAAATTGTCCGGGGCGCCGAAGCCTATGGAGAACAAACTGTCAAAAAAGCCCAAGGCGACGCCAATCGGTTCCTGTCGCAATATAAAGAATATAAAAAAGCTCCTGACATCACCCGCAAACGGATATACCTGGAAACGATGGAAGAAATTTTACCTTCCTTTCAAAAATTCATCATGGGAAGCGGAAAGCAGGGCGTGCTCCCGATCCTTCCATTGAGACCGGGAGCACTCGGTGAAAGCATCCAAAGGTAGTCGGCTTATGAAACCAAACGCATTCATTATCGGGTTAGCCCTTGTCATCGCGCTGGCGTCAATGTCGATGTTCACGGTCCACATAACCCAGAGCGCGGTTCTGCTCGAGTTACAAAAACCCAAGGAGATCATCACTGAGCCGGGACTCTATTTCAAAATACCGTTCATACAAAAGGTCAGGTATTTTTCTAAACAGCTTCTAGACAACGACTCGCCTCCGGCGGAGGTCATCACGCGCGACAAGAAGAACCTGCTGATCGACAACTTCTCGTTGTGGCGCATCACGGACCCGCTTAAGTTTCTTGAAACAGTGCGCAGTGTAAACGGAGCGCGGGCCCGGCTTGATGATATCGTCTATTCGGAACTTCGGGTTGAGATCGGAACGCACGATCTACACGCTGCCGTCACCGAATCCCGCGAGACCATTATGGCCAAGATAACCAAGGAAGCCAACCTGAAGTCCGGCGAGTACGGGATTGAACTGGCAGACGTTCGGATCAAGCGGATCGACCTGCCACCGGAAATCGCTAATTCCATTTTCAACCGCATGCGCACAGAGCGCGAACGTATCGCCAAGGAATACCGTTCGGAAGGCAATGAAGAGTCCACCAAGATTCGCGCCACAACGGATAAAGAAAAAACGATCCTGATTGCCGAAGCCTATAAACAAGAGCAGACCGTTCGCGGTAAAGGAGACGCAAAAGCTATCAAGATCTACGCGGACGCGCTCCAGAAAGATCCTAAGTTTTATGCCTTCATCCGTTCGATGGAGGCTTATAAAACTTCATTGAAAAACGACACTACCATCCTTATGACGGAAGATTCCGATTTTCTGAAGTTCCTGAACAAAC
>CAJWLY010000085.1 GCA_913043155.1 uncultured Nitrospinaceae bacterium
AGTTCCGCCGTTTCGCGAAACTCCTTCAAGGTCGCTGGACCAAACGTGCTGAAGAGGATCCTTCCATGGGGCCTCAGAAAACGAGTCAAGTGATTTAGGCTTTCTCCGGGAGAATTAAACCACTGAAATACGGCATTGGCTGCGATCAATTCCACCGGCTTGAATTTAATGGACTCCGCATTACCCATCACGATACGGCACTGTGATGGGAGATCCAATTTCTCCTTTAAACATTGGATCATTTTGGGAGCGATATCATTGATAGTCAGCTGTCTCGTCGGACGAGTGAGCAGGTGCCGGGTAAAAAGTCCAGTTCCACATCCAATCTCCAATATTCGTTCAGGTAATTCATCGGGGAGAAATGATGCCAGCCTCTCCGCCATCAACTTTTGAAGGTGGGCGTGTTTGTCGTATCCCCGAGCATACTTAGAGAAACTTTCAGCGATCTCGGAAGTCTCTTCTTCAAAGCTACCGTGAACTTTCATAGAGGTTCTAGTTTTTGATTTCCTGTTGCAAGCAACTTCACAAGCCTGTCCAAAAGCGGGCCTGGTGCATGTCCCGCTTCTTTAACAATCTGCAACTGAGGGATGTGTTTTTTTAATTTTTCAGCATCAAGAAAAATATCTTTCTCGCCCACAATAGCTTTAAAATTCTTTACCGCTTTTGAAGAAACAGAAGCCGACTGCAGGAATTTCAGCCCCTCTATTAATGCGGAGCGGTTTGGCAGATCTCGCAAAAGGGATTTTGGATAAGGGAAGTTACAATTTGCATAGAAATCTATTAATGGTGAATGGTTTTCTGGGTTTCGTTTAAGGATTCTTGCTAAATATTTTAGTTGGGTGATTCGGGTTTTTCCACCCATATCCTGCTCACGACTAAAGGCCAGAAAAGGGGCCAAAACACCCTTAAGGGCTGCTCTTGGTATGAAGTCCTGATAATTCAGTAACCACAAACTTCCCAAGGAGTAGCCCAGATACAGGTCAGCGGGTGCCTCTTCAAGAAGTGTCTGAGCTTCCTCTGGATCGAAAGGCTTTTTCGGATAAATCACTTTCACCCGCGAGTTTTTGAACCGAGCGATGATCTGTTCTGCAAACCAGGTGCAGGGCAGAGCCCAGCCGGAGACCGCCGTTATTCTCATCGTGTTTTCCACTCGTTAATTATGGAAATAAAAGGTAGCAGTTGTTCCGGGGTTTGTCCCGCATGGAGGGAGACGCGCAAGCGCGAGGTCCCGCGCGGTACTGTTGGTGGACGCACCGCCCCCACGAGGATTCCTTTTTCGAGGCAACGGTTCTGAATTTCCAAGGTCGTCTCAGCTTCGCCGATCAAAATTGGGATGATGGGTGTATCGAAACCACTAGGTATATGGGCTAGGCCGGAGAGCTCTTTGCGAAACCAGTGGGAAAGGGAGTGAAGGGCCTGTCGCTTGCCTTGAGCCTCCTGAACTATATCAATTGAAGATAGAGCGACGCCTGCTTGATAGGGAGGCAGGAAAGTGGAGTAAATGAATTCTCCAGCATAATTGGTTAGATAGTCGATAACTGCTTGAGAATCTGTCAGGACGTAGGCCCCCATCCCCCCCAACGCTTTCCCAAGAGTTCCCACAAGAATATCTACGTGTTCCTGAATGCCAACGGCCTCAGCCAGTCCACCGCCCGTGGCACCTAAAACTCCCGTTCCGTGAGCCTCATCGAGAATCAAAACGAATGGGTACTGCCGTTTTAAATCGACAAGCCGTCTTAAATCTGGGTAATCCCCATCCATACTAAACACGCTCTCAGTCGTGACAAAGACCGTCTCAAAATTTTTATGGTGCTTGCTGAGAAGTTCTTCTAGATGATCTATATCGAGATGGTTATAGCGCTTGAACCGGGTCTGCCCACGCTCCAGGGCTTGTACCATGGAATGATGGATAAAACGGTCGGCAAGCACAAAATCGTCAGAGCTGGGCAAATGTCTGAGGACAGCTTGATTAGCCATGAATCCGGTATTGAATAACATTCCACAACGCTTTTTCTTCCACGCCATAAGCTTGTTGAGTAATTCCTCGTGGCAGGGGAGGAATCCGGAAAGGAGGGGAGAGGCTCCGCTCCCGGATCCGTAGATTTCAGCGGTTTCTCGGGCTTTCTTAAGAATCCTGGGATCACGACGTAACTGAAGATAGTCGTTTGCCGATAGGTTCAATCGGATATCACGGTATACTCGAACCTCACGAAAGAGGTTGTTTCCACGGCGGTGCTTCAAGTCTTTTTCAAGGCGGGACCGGAAGGATTCAGTCAAGGAATGGTTGCTTCGTATTGAAGGTTGATAGAATGTGGGTCGTCAAATTATGTTATAAAACCCCGTTTAAGTCAAAACCCACCCCCGTCCCTAAGGGACGAAGATCATGACCATGGTCGACGATTCAGGAAAAATATGGATTCGAGGAACTACACGGCCTGAGCACGGCGTTCGGGTGGGGAAATTATATTTTGCCACAGGTAAGGAAGATTCGGAGATTATTGAATGTAGGGTAGATGAAAAGTATCTGTGGGTGGACCTACACAATAAGAAAAAGCAGTGCCGTACCGCCCGACGATTTGCCCTTGATCTTCCAACCAAAACATTCGGGGCGTTGTTTAGCGGATTCGACAACACCCAACATGCAGATATTCGAGTCTCCACTTACTATGACGATGGCGTAGAAGAGTTTATCGCTGAGGAAGAAACTTACCGGTCTCGAAATATAGGGGGAATGGAATCCGAACTATTCTGGCAAATGGCGGGGTGGGATTAATTCTGAAATTATTCTACTCCTTATAATTTCGAACGAGGCGCGCCCCATGATGTTCCCGGGTCATCGGGTCCACAAACTCCAGATCCTTGGTTCTTAGGTCGATACGAAGAACCTGTCCTTCATCATTTTTCTCGCCAGTCCAAAGGTAATAGGAACAGCCGCTAACAAACAGGGAGGCAATATAGATTTCATTATCCTCCCAGTCTTTTTGGGCTAACGTTTCGTCATAAAGCTGAAGAACCTCTTCTTTGCTAGGCACGCGCCAATCGGCATGACCTCCAGCATAAACTTGGTTCATCAAAAAGACATAGTCCATGCTTTCCTGCCAAGTTACCCATTTCCCAAGATCGCCGTAGGAATCTTTTGGGAGCCATTCTTTAGCATTTTCAGTATCTTGGATCACCCCCCTCGAAGTGTCCTGAAACCGGCTATTGGCGTGTATTATTTTTTTTGTGGACATTTTAAAGTAATGCGAAACCTCTACAACTATCGATAACAACTAGTGTTTAAACCCTATCATTTTTAAGAGGAAACTCCAAAGGTTTTCAAAAAAAAGGCGCGGAGTCGCCGGGTTACGGGTCCGGGTATCCCCGCTCCTATAACCTGCCTGTCCGCTTGCCGTACCGGTAGAATTTCAATTCCCGTATTGGTCAGAAAGACTTCATCCGCCTGATAAACATCATCCACCATCAAATCCTGCTCCCCATAGGGTATGTTCAAGGAAGCAGCGAGTTCTAGGACCACCTGACGTGTGACTCCGGGAAGCACGAACTCAGTTAGAGCGGGAGTTTTTAAAATGCCGTTCTTAACAATGAAAATATTACTGGTGGTTCCATCGGCGATGCGTTTGTTGCTATCGATCATGATTCCTTCAAATACCCCTTCCTTTCGGGCACGCTCTCGCAATACGATTTGTGAAAGAAAATTGCACGATTTTATCTGGCTGTCTATCCCGCCAACCCTCGGCGCACTGTTGTGGAACAGGGAAACCCTGACGCCTTTCTCATACGAATACCCCGGAAGAGCCTCAAAAGGCCGGGCATGTATCACCACAGTGGGGGGTGTTTCCGGATCAATGACAAGCCCAGGTTCCTGCTCGCCTCGTGTCACCGTCAACCGGATAATGGCATCGGACAGAAGGTTGCGCTTCAGCGTCTCGCAAACCACAGTGCGGAGCTCTTGCCTAGTCATCGGCAATTCCAAAAAAATGAGGCGGGCTGATCGAGAACAGCGGTCCAAGTGATCCTCTAGCCGGAAAACAACCCCCCTATAAGCCCTTAGTGTTTCAAACAATCCATCACCGTAGGTGAACCCACGATCGAGTACTGAGATCTGCGCCCGACTTTGTGGCCAGAATAGCCCATTGACAAAAACGATCGGTTCTCTCATCACAATTTTTAGATTGAATGGGTTAAAACGTGGGTCATGGCGGCAGCCTTATCGAGAGTTTCCTGATACTCCTGCTTCGGGTCAGAGTCGGCTACAATGCCCGCTCCTACATGAAACCAGGCCTTACCGTCTTTTACCAGAATGGTGCGAATGATGATGTTTAAATCCATCTGTCGGGAAAAACCGATGTAACCAAACGAGCCGGAGTAGGGGCCACGGTTAGAAGGCTCCAACTCGTGGATGATTTCCATACAGCGAATCTTAGGACAACCGGTAATAGTTCCGCCGGGAAAAACTGCTTTCAACAATTCGAGGACGGTAGTTTTCGAACGCAGCCAGCCCTGTATGTTGGAAACAATATGGCTTACATGAGAATATCGTTCGAGAAACATAAGGGATGTGACTTGTACCGAGCCTACTTCGCAGACACGTCCCATGTCGTTTCGTTCCAGATCGACAAGCATGAGATGTTCTGCGCGTTCCTTTTCGTTGAGCAATAGCTCTAGGGCCAGCGTCCGGTCCTTTTCAGGGTTATCCCCACGTGGGCGTGTTCCCGCTATGGGACGCGTTTCCAGAAGTCTATCCTGAACCCTTATCAGCCGCTCGGGCGACGA
Organism: uncultured Nitrospinaceae bacterium; assembly: GCA_913043155.1. GTDB lineage: Bacteria > Nitrospinota > Nitrospinia > Nitrospinales > VA-1 > CAJWLY01. Next base: position 4,777 of record CAJWLY010000085.1, read on the forward strand.
ACTCACAATAGTGAAATCGTGAAACCGAAGATACCCGGAAAACGGGGAAGGATTGATGGTGCGTAATCTTAGATAAAGCTCAAGAGAATCGCCGTCAAAATCGGTTTCGAACCGCTGGGCGATGTTAGCTTGGTAAATATCCCCTTCACCGATATAAACCTTTGCTTGGCGAACGCGGTCCATATATTCCTTCGGGGAAAGATTGGAGTGAAGCCCGTTGATAGGCAGGTTCGGTACGGTGTTGGTAACGGACTCTTCACCAAAAACATTGCCATTCGACAGCGCCGCATCAATCTGTTTCCAGAAATTTTTGATTTCTTCGACGAAGTATTCGTACTTGGTTGCATCGTCTCGTGATTGGACGGCGATAATATATTTCAATAATTTCGTTTCGTGATCGTAGAGTACGAGACGGTCCACTTGCATGAACCAGGCATCCGGCAAATCTAAGTCGTTGTATTCCCGCCGAGGTAAGTTCTCGAATGAAATTCCTGCTTCATAAGCGATGTATCCCACCCATCCACCCCAGAAATGAGGCAGGTGGGCGAAATACAAGGTCTCACAGCAAAAGTTCAAATGATCCCAACCCTCTTGAACGGACCCTTTAACCGGCCCTGTGGTTCCATTTCTGTTGAATGTGGAAGCCTGCTCCTCGATACGGACGAAACTTGTGTTTGGAATTCCCATCAGTGAGTACCTCGAGATGGATTCAGGACCTTTTCCGCTTTCAAACAGAAAAGCCTCCCTACTTGTTCCAAACAGTTCTTTAAAGAGAAGAGCAGGGCGCAGCCTCGGTACGCGCTTTTCCCCAAGTACGGGAACCCATGCGGAAGCCTGCGACCAATCGAAAAATTGTTCTTTCGAAGGAATGATGTTCATCAGATAGGTAAGACTAGAAACAAATCCCAGTAAGCTAGACGGAATCAAATAAGTATAGCAACCGGGGAGGGAAGGGGAAGGGAATTATTCGGATGCTAAGGTGAGAACGGGATAGGAACCCGCGGATTCCAAGATAAACGTCGCCTAAAAAAAGAGTTCTTTTTTAGAAATCTTCTTCTTCCTGGAGTTTGATATTGTGATTTTCCAGTGTGGTAGCCAGAGCTTGCCTAAGACGGATTTTTGATTTATTGAAATCAATGATAGTCTTGAGTCCATTTTTCTGCTTCTCGGCGAGATCCTCTTGGAATTCCAGAACGTTGAAACTGGTTGAAAGACCCACCTTGAATTTTTTCTCTTCAGCCTTCAGTTGTTCTTTAGCCAATTTTTCTGCAACTTCGGAAGCTTGGAGTCGTTTCGCATCTGTTTTGATTTGTCGAATGGCCTGACGTGCCTCTACGATAATATCCTTTTCTAGATTCTTTATGCTAAGAAGCAGTTGAGCTTTTTCCAGACGAGATGCTGTCAGCTGGCTTTTTGCGGAACGGTTGCCTAAGGGATAACTGAGTTTGATTCCCACCTCCCAATTGTAATAATCGCCAGAAAGCGTGTCCGAAAGTGCGCCACCATAATCACCTTGGTATTTGCCTGTTCCCTCCCCACTCAAGCCATTTAAACCCAAACTCCCTACTAGGTCTACGGATGGATATATTTGATTCTCGCGATACTTAACCAGGATATCCTGATTTTCAAGCTCCCTTTTTTTAGCAAGGTAATCAGGACGTTGGGATAGCGCTTTCTTGATGGCTTCATCAATGGTTATTTCATCTGCAATCACTTCAGGATGCTCTGCTGGGACAATAGATTTAATGCCTTCAGTTGACTCAAAATCTATATTCAAAATATTTTTAAGGTTATCCTCGTTGTCCTTAATCAAGTCCTGGGCAGCTAATAACAACTCCTCGCGTGAAGCCACTTCCGATTCAGCTTGAAGTGTTTCAATAGGCGCCATGATGCCCACAGCAACCTGAGCTTTTACGCGGCGTTCTAAATCCCGAGCGCGCTCAAGAGACTTTTTCTTCACTTCTAAATCATCGATGCTAAAAACAAGGTCCCAGT
>CAJWLY010000086.1 GCA_913043155.1 uncultured Nitrospinaceae bacterium
AGAGGTTTCCGCAAATTCTTCCTTCTATACATTTCATCAGCAATTTAAAACCTATTCTTTCTCTCCGAAACCGAACGACTTTCCCGACCCAGTCTTTCAGTATCAACTCCGAGAACGCTCTCCGCCTTTTCTTTCCATTTAGTTTCTACAACCAATAGTCAATAAACGCATCCCGATTCAATCGTTTCGCATGACCAGGAATCATGGAAACGCCTCGGTATGGCATCGGTTTATTTTTTAAGGAATAGATCCATGAAACGCTTTTTTATTTTCTGGAGCGTTGCATCTCTGTTTGGTATCGCGTTATTTTCTACCGCCTTCGCCGAACCGGAGGGAAAGCTTCAGATCGAAAACAACAGTTCCCTAAACCTCACGCTTAAGGAAGCTGCCGCCAAAGCTCTGCTTCAGAACCCGAGCTTGTCGGCCTTTTCATTGGAAAAACGAGTGAGGGAGGCTCGAACCCTGCAGTCTAGCCTGCTTCCCAACCCAAAGCTGGAAATTGCGGTTGACGATGCAATGGGATCGGGAAATCTCAGTGGGTTCGGCCGTTCCGAAATGACGGTTCGACTTGGGCAATTGATTGAACTCGGCGGCAAACGGGCGGCCAGGACAAATGCCAGTCGGATTGCGGAGAAGGTGGCCGACTGGAATTACAACAGCAAACGTTTGGACGTATTGACGGATGTGAACAAGGCATTTGTGGATGTTCTCAAGGCTCAGCATAAGGTTTCCCTTGCGGAAGACCTAATTGAGTTGGGAGCCCAGTTTTTCAATGCGGTCAGAGAAAGGGTAGAAGCGGGAAAGGTGGCCCCAATCGAAAAAACCAGAGCCGGAGTTGTCCTTTCCACTTTTAAGATCGAAATGAAGAGAGCAAAGCTGGTGTTGGAGCAATCTCGAAGAAAATTATCCTCTACATGGGGAAGCACCGAACCTGAATTTGTATCGGTTGTTGGTAACCTGTTTGAAATCTTCCCGATACCTCCCTTAGAGCCTCTTAACCACAGAATATCTCGAACTCCCTACCTTCAGCGCTGGGAAACCGAGCAGGAACGACGCCAGGCCGTGGTCGATCTGGAACGGTCCAAAAGTATTGCAGATGTGACACTTAAGGGAGGGTACCGGCGGTTAGAGGAAACCGATGATAATGCGATAACCTTCGGAATTTCCATCCCACTCAATTTTTTCAATCGAAATCAGGGAGCAATTTCAGAGGCTCGGCACAAGTTGGCCCAAACTAAAGAGGAGCGACGAGCCGCCAAACTCGAAATAGCCCAAACCTTTTTGGAAGCGTATCAGGCCCTTGTCTTTGCTCATTCCCAAGCCAGCACCCTCCAATCTGAAATTATGCCTGCTGTCCAAAAAGGTTTTGACGCTGTTAACGAAGGCTATCGCTTCGGCAAATTCGGATTTCTCGATGTCGTGGACAGCCAGAAAACCCTGTTTCAAACGAACGAGCAGTATCTGGATGCCCTGGCCGGATATCATAAAGCCCTTGCAGAGGTAAACCGAATGACGAATGGGTTGAGATTTGTAGACAATATTCCCGGAAGCCAGACAACGAGGGAGAGCGCTGAATGAAAACTCGATTCCCCTTTTCAGTTATCGTCATTTTAGGTCTCGGAATACTCCTGGGAATTCTGATATTACGAATGGAGCCTCAGACTGCACTCGAATCCGATGATCAGGGGCACGTGAATCGCTCCTACGATGACTCAATTGAACGAGGCCCCCATGGAGGCTGGTTATTTTCAGACAATGATTTCCAGTTGGAGGTGGCTATTTATGAAAAAGGGATCCCCCCTCAATTCAGGGTTTATCCCGGCAGGGTTTCAGGCGAAAACATCCCCCCCAGTGAAGTGGACTTGATCATCGAACTGAAACGCCTGGACCGCGTGGACTCAATAAGCTTTAAGTCTACCCCGGATTTTCTTATCGGCAACCAAACCGTAGAAGAGCCCCACTCATTTGAAGTAGATATCAAGGCTCGCTGGCAGGGCAAGGACTATGCTTGGCAATTTTCTCAAATTGAGGCCCGCGCCGAGATTTCCGCAGAAGCGCTCGAGACCGCGGAAATAACGACAGAAATAGCAGGCCCCGTTAAGATAAAAACCGTTCACCGATTAACGGGAGAAATCGGAGTCAATGAGGAAAGGGTCGTCCACATTGTCCCTCGTCTAAGCGGAGTGGTCAGGAAAGTTTTTAAGGATTTGGGCGACCACGTGAGAGAAGGTGAGTTACTCGCCATTCTGGAGAGTCGAGAGCTTGCGGACATCAAGGTCAATTACCTCGCCGCTGTGAAGCAATTGAAGCTGGCAGTGGCAGACTTGAAAAGGGAAACGCGTGTTTATGAAAACACCCGAACGATGCTGAAACTTCTTGAACAGCAATCGGACCCTGAAGAGATTTATCGGCATTTGAATAATCTTGTCATTGGTAAGAATCGCGAGCTTCTTATCCCAGCCTACTCCAAGCTGCAATTGACCGATTCGGTTTACCGACGAGAAAAGCAGCTGCATGAAAAAGGAATTTCTTCTGAATCGGAGTATCTTCTCGCCCTGGAGGACTATAAGAGCGCCGAAGCAAAATATGTAGCTCTGAGGGAAAAAATCGAATACGACGGAGATTGGACCATCCGGCAGAAACAAAGAACCGCCGAGATGGGTCAATTGAACCTGCAAACTGCTACTCAAAAGTTATTGGCGCTGGGTTTATCAACTTCGGAAATTGAACGACTGGGCACGCAGGAAAAACTCACACTCACTCAATATGAACTACGGTCTTCTTTGAGCGGAACCGTGATACAAAAGCATCTCACCATCGGGGAAGCGCTGGAAAAAGATGACAATATTTTTGTTTTGGTCGACCTGTCCGACGTCTGGGTCAACATTGCTATCCCTGCGAAGAATCTCAAAGCGGTGAAACTTGGGCAGAAGGTGAGGGTGAAAAATGAGCCGATGGGAATCGAGGGAACGGGTCGATTGACCTATCTGAGCTCCATCATCGACGAAAAAAACCGAACCGTTACAGGGCGGGTGGTCATTCCTAACCCCAGAAAACTCTGGCGCCCGGGAACTTTTGTCAGCGGCGAACTGGTTGTGGAAGAACGGGCTGTCCCCATTGCCATAAAAGCCGAGGCCATTCAGAATCTGCGCGACTGGGCCGTTGTCTTTGTGAAGTATGGAGATCTCTTTGAAGGTCGCCCTCTCCAGCTTGGAGCCAATGACGGAACCTGGGTTGAGGTGTTAAACGGCTTATCCGCTGGAGAAAATTACGTCGTGAAAAATAGTTTTGCCGTGAAAGCCGAAATCGAAAAATCCGGAGCTACCCATCAACATTAGATGAAATCAGATTATGCTTAATACGTTCACACAATTCTCCATCAAGCAAAGATTGTTCGTGATTGTTACCACCATCGGTATGGCCGCCGTTGGAGTTTACAACTTTCTAATTCTCCCTATTGATGCCGTTCCAGATATCACCAACGTTCAGGTTCAGATCAATACCGAAGCTCCGGGCTTCACTCCTCTAGAAGTTGAGCAACGGATTACCTTCCCGGTGGAAACAGCCATTGCCGGAACACCGAAGTTGAGTCATACCCGCTCCCTTTCACGGTACGGCTTGTCTCAAGTGACTGCCATCTTTGAGGATGATACAGATATCTACTTTGCAAGACAGTTGATCAGCACCCGCCTGCAGGAAGCTAAAGAGATTTTGCCCACCGGGACAAATCCCACTATGGGCCCGATCGCCACCGGTCTCGGGGAAATTTTCATGTGGTCCGTGGAAAGGGAAGACCAGCCTTCGGGTGCGGATCAGGAACCTTCCTCTTTAATGGAGCTGAGGGCGGTTCAGGATTGGATCATTCGACCTCAACTGCTCAATGTTCCGGGTGTCACGGAGGTCAATAGTGTCGGTGGTTATACCAAGCAGTATCACGTCGCTCCCGATCCCGAAAAATTGATCGCCTTTGGAATTAATTTTCACGATGTGATGGAAGCTTTGAGTAAAAATAACGCGAACGCGGGTGCCGGATACATCGAGCACCAGGGCGAACAGTATCTGATTCGATCTCCCGGCCAGGTGAGCAGTTTGGAAGACATCCGCCGGATTGTTCTGGGAACACATAATGGTGTTCCTATATACGTACAAGATGTGGCAGAGGTTGAACTGGGAAAGGAACTCCGAACCGGTGCGGCGACGTTGAACGGAATGGAAGCCGTTTTAGGAACCGTTTTCATGCTGAAAGGCGAAAACAGCCGTGCGGTTTCATTGGGCGTTGCTGAGAGAATGAAAGAAATCAACCGAACGCTGCCTCAGGGGATTGTTGCCAAAACTCTTTATGATCGTACCCGCTTGGTGAACGCCACTTTGAGAACGGTGCGGAACAATCTATTCGAAGGAGCATTGCTGGTTATTGTGGTCCTTTTCCTTTTGCTTGGGAATTTCCGTGCGGCGCTCATCACCGCCCTGGTGATCCCGCTTTCCATGTTGTTTGCGGTAACCGGCATGGTGAGCAACCGAATCAGCGGAAATCTTCTCAGCCTGGGCGCGATCGACTTTGGAATCATCGTCGATGGAGCCGTGATCATTGTTGAAAACTGCTACCGCAGGTTGGCGGAAGAACAAAAAAGATTTAGACGGACACTCAGCAAGGAAGAGCGTCTCTCCATTACTAGAGAAGCCACACGTGAGGTTTCCCGCCCAAGTATTTTCGGTGTTTTCATCATTATGATCGTTTACCTTCCCATCCTTACCCTGACCGGAATTGAGGGTAAGATGTTTCATCCCATGGCATTTACGGTTTTAGCCGCGTTGACAGGAGCGATGATTCTGTCACTGACTTTCATTCCCGCTATGATTGCCCAGTTTGCCTCCGACGAGATGTCCGACAAGGAAATCCCTCTACTTCGCTGGGCGAAGAAAATCTACGCTCCCTTGCTCGATTACTCTCTCGCCAATCGCTCCGTGATCGTCAGCTTTGCAGCCGTACTTGTTGTCCTCAGCTTGTTATTGGCTACGAAAATGGGAACCGAGTTTCTTCCAACTTTGGATGAAGGGGACATGACCATTCATGCCCTGCGGGTGACTGGAACCAGCCTATCACAGGCGGTTTCGATGCAGGATGCCGTCGAAAATAAGATTAAGGAACTTCCTGAAATCGATTACGTGTTCTCAAAGATTGGGACCGCCGATATTGCCACTGATCCCATGCCGCCAAGCGTGGCGGATGTGTTCGCCATTGTAAAACCACGCTCCCAGTGGCCCGATCCAGAGGCTTCCAAATCCGACTTCATTCGAAGACTGGAAGAAAAATTAGCGCAGGCACCGGGAAATAAATACGAGATTACCCAACCGATCGAGATGCGGTTTAACGAGTTGATCGCGGGCGTCAGAAGCGATGTGGCCGTTAAAATTTTTGGGGATGATATGGAAAAGCTTGTTTCCTCGGCAGGTAAGATTGAACATATCCTTGCAGATATTTCCGGAGCTGCAGATGTAAGAATGGAGCAGGTCACCGGACTTCCTGTATTGACGCTGGAGTTGGACCGTGACGAAATGGCACGGTTAGGGCTTAATGTTTCCGATGTTCAGGATGCGGTAAAAATTGCTATTGGGGGAAAGAGTGCGGGGCAAGTGTTTGAGGGCGATCGGCGTTTTGATTTACTCGTTCGGCTTCCGGAAGACACCCGTATGGACGTTGAGCTTCTTAAAAAGATACCGATTCCCCTTCCTCAACAGCGCTCCCGTACGACTATCTCAACCGTTGTTCTTACGGACCCAAGCGACAAGTTCACTTATATCCCGTTGGGTGCGGTTGTGAATTTCAAAGTATTAACGGGACCTAGCCAGATCAGCCGGGAAAACAGTAAAAGGCGCGTGGTGGTCACTGCAAATATCCGGGGGAGGGATCTGGGTTCATTCGTTAAGGAAGCGCAAGAGGCGATCAGGGAGAAGGTTTCCCTGCCATCGGGTTATTGGGTTTCCTGGGGAGGGCAATTCGAACACTTGATTTCAGCCGCCAAACGCCTTTGGATTGTCGTTCCGGTCACCCTGGCGTTGATCTTCCTCCTCCTTTTTAGTGCATTTGGATCAGTAAAAAATGCCTTACTTGTTTTTACAGGCGTGCCCCTGGCCTTGACCGGGGGCTTCCTTTCACTTTGGATGCGCGGTATTCCTTTATCTATTTCGGCGGCTGTGGGTTTTATCGCCTTGTCCGGAGTCGCAGTGTTGAACGGAATCGTTATGATTTCCTTCATCAGCAAACTCAGAAATCAGGGAACTCCTCTCGACGATGCCATTCGGCAAGGGTCGCTCACCCGATTGCGACCTGTACTGATGACCGCTTTGGTTGCCTCCCTGGGGTTCATCCCCATGGCCCTGGCAACCGGAACCGGCGCAGAAGTTCAGCGCCCCCTAGCGACGGTGGTAATCGGTGGAATTATATCCTCCACAACCCTCACCCTGTTCGTTCTGCCAGCCTTGTATCGGAGCTTTCATGCAGCTAAGTAGATTTATTGAGCATTCACCAGTTAAATGAGAAAAACAGGTTAAAACAGTAGCAGGACACCGATTGGAGCTGCAAAACCTAAGACAAATAAAACAAAGTTTATAATTTGAAGTAAAAGAAAATT